>BNZC01000007.1 GCA_026000755.1 Clostridia bacterium | reverse complement strand
CTTTGCATGTGCGGTAATGTTTTTCAAATGCGTAAGCATAGCGGAAGAATTGCCGTCGAATGCGGAGGCAGACGTTTTACAAGAAATGGAAACACGAACGAATGTGGAGGCAGACGTTTTATCAGAAATGGATGCACAATCAGAGGAAAATGCGCAGATAGACCCCCCCCTTTTTGATGATATTGAGGAGGAGGAAAAATCCGTCTTAATCGTTGGAGACGATCAATCTGATTTTACAACGATAGGGGAGGCCGTTGATTTTGCAAAGGAATATTGCAGCAAATCAAATCGTGTCAGCATCGAGATTTTACCGGGCATTTACAGGGAAGAGATTACGCTATGGGATAATCCCGGAATTGATTTTAAGGGAAGCGGCGTTGGGCGTACCATCATAGAAGCAGATGCCGTTTATCCAAGCGCTCCGCTCTCTGCCAGCGGCACAATGTCTGTTTCCGGAATTACGTTTCGACTGCTTTCCGGAAATTCCTATGCGTTTCACTTTGAGGCAGTGTATACGCCTAATCTGTCAGGTGTAACAGAGTTTTCGAATTGTGCGTTTATTAGCGAAACAAACAATTCGGCAGTCGGAGCCGGATTGGGAGGTAATAGCGGACTGGTGTTTCGCAATTGTACTTTTGAAACAGAAAAAGGAGCGGCGTTTCCGATTTATTTCCATAACAGCCCGCTGGAACATTCTAAGAATCAGTCGATTGGATTTTATGACTGTGAAATAAAGGGTACAGACAGCAATAATATCTGCATTCGCATTGATGACAGTGCGACTCTCTATAATAGCACGGACAGCACGATGGATATTACTTTTCAGAATGTAATGGCAGCTTCCGGGAAAATCCTGTATCGTAATTTTGAAAAACCGGCCCTCGACTATATTCCGGAAAACGACAGGAATTTCGCAATAACAGAGGACTCTATTGGTAATAGTGCTAATTTGTGGGGAGTCAGCCATGAGAAGAAAATATGGAGTTCCTATCCGGATGGAAAACTTCGGTATTACGAATATGGAAAGCCTTTCACGAATCAGTTTAAGAGCGACGGCATCTACACCTATTATTTGCAGACAGACGGAGCAGCTATGACAAACCGCTTGACCTACCATCCGGACGGAGTGCATCTCATTTACTTTGACGAAGACGGTCATGAGTTGTTTGACCGCTTCAAATACTGCCAAGATGTGAAATACACCTGCTATTTTGATACTATGGGCTATCTGTACAAGGATGTCATCACATTCCAAAAGGGAAAGCCGTATTACTTAGATGGAAACGGAAAGATGAAACAGTCCGAATGGTTCCGGTTTGACAATGAACTGGATTACGGCTATGCAGAGTGGGACGGTTCCCTGCGGTCGAGCGGATTTAGCAACGACCCACAGGGAAGGACGGTATTTTACCATTGGAACGGAATGGTTGCGCGCGGTTTGATTACGGACGGTGTCTGGTATTACCTGATGGACGAGACAGACGGGCATTATATTGGGAAGTTTCAGCAGTAACTCGTTCCGGTTTGGCGCACTTCGCCGGATAACAACATAGTAACAAAGCATTAGAAAAGAGAGGGGAATGAAATGAGAAAAAAACAGGCAATGAGGAGCTTAGCCTTTGTCTTTGCGCTGATTCTAAGTGTCAGTGTAATACCGTCTGCCGGTTTTTACAGCCTTGCAGAGAAATCTGCCGAGGATAATGATGGAATAGAAACGACAGCTGCCTCTTCTGATGCGGCGAAATCCCGCACCTTTGTCAATGAACGAGTGCCGGAAGAATATCACCTTACGTATCCGGCACCCCGCCAACTAAGGAGTGCTTCCTTAGCATCAAGCTATGATGCCAGAAAGGAGGGACTGATTTCACCGGTGAAGAATCAAGGGAGCAATGGATTGTGTTGGGCATTTGCCGCCTATGGCGCAATTGAGGCGAATTTGCTCAAAAACAACAAAGGAGTGCAAGACCTTTCCGAGATGCACTTGGCATATGCCACAAGCGATTCCTCCGGCAACACGGCGCAAGGGTTTGACCGTATGCCGGGCGATGGCGGCAACCGCTATTATAGTGCGGCGTATTTGATGCGCGGCACGAATTTAAGCGGCACAGTTGCTGAAAACAGTGATCTGTACAATACAGCCCCGCTTAGCATTCGGTCGCTTTCCACCACGCAGGGGAAAGCGAAGAACTTTACGGTGAAAAACATGCTTTTCTTAAGCGAAACCAAGGCAGATATTACCTCCACCGCAATCAAGGAAGCGGTTATGAGGTATGGTGCAGTCGGTGCGGCAATGTATTGGGAGGGGGCGACTACCGCAGACCAAGGAACCGAAAGCACTGTTTATTATAATTCGGAACATGCGGCATACTATCTGGATAACGGCACTAAGGAAAACGGTGGTGCCAACCATGACGTTCTCATTGTCGGTTGGAACGACAGCTATGAAAGGACAAACTTCAATGGAAACCATCGCCCCAAAAATAATGGCGCATGGCTTGTCAAAAACAGTTGGGGCAGCGACTGGGGGGATTCCGGTTATTTTTGGATTTCCTATGAAGATACCAACTTTCCACAAGATATATACGCAGTAGACGGCATTGAAAACTATGACGCAAGCACAAGGGTGTATGAGGATGACTACAAAGATTTAGGTTCTTCTATCGGTTTCTCGAACTCAAATTCGGATAAGTGGTATGCGGAAGTCTTTACGGTGGCTACTTCAAATGAAGCAGTAAAAAGCGCAAAGGTATTTATACCGATGGGGAATGCTACGGTTTCCATTTATGCGACTGCTCGTTTTACGGATGCTTCATCACTGAATAAGACAAGTGTGAGCGCCACAAAACAAATAACGTATCCGGGTTGGTATACTTTTGATTTTACTTCGCCGGTTTCGCTTTTTTCGGCAAATAGCAAGTATGCCCTTGCTGTTAAGATTGCCACGCCGTCCGGGACAAGCAATATGATAGGGTGTTCCAACGAAGCAAAAAAGAACGACACCTATTATGCGACAGAGAGTAATCCTACTGAGTGGATCGTAAACAAAGAGGAATATTCAAATTATTCCATCAAAGCCGTTACAAAGCAATTATCAGATAGGGACGTACTGGCGGAAGTCAAAAATGCGCTAACCTGGGAGACAATCAAAGGAACAAACACAGCACAGTCTTCCATAACAGACAACTTGACACTTCCTACGAGTGGAACCAATGCTGCCACCATTACTTGGAGCTCGGCGAACCCGGCAATCTCAAACACAGGGGTAGTTACACTTCCGGCAAATGGGGCAGGAGATAAAACGGGAAATTTGACAGCGACAATCAGCAAAAACGGCCTAAGCGACACAAAGACATTTTCTCTTACGGTATTGCAACAGGAGCGAACCGGTTGGATTACCGGAACGGATGGCAAGCTGCGATACTATGAAAATGGGAAAATGATTACCAACAAGTTTCAGAGTGACGGCACCTATACCTATTTCTTGCAAGCGGACGGAACGCCCATGACAAACCGCCTGACCTACCATCCGGATGGGAAACACCTGATTTATTTTGACGCAAATGGCCATGAGCTGTTTGACAAGTTTCAGTACTGCCAAGACGTGAAATACACTTGCTATTTTAATACCTTTGGCTATGCTTATTTCAACGAAATCACGTTTTCGGGGGAAAGGACCTATTATCTGGACGGGACAGGACGAATGAAGCAGGAGGGTTGGTTCCGCTTTGACAACGGCGCAGACATTGGCTATGCGAGTGCAGACGGTTCCTTAAACACAAGCGGTTTTAGCTATGACCAGTGGGGTAGGATAGTATTTTTCCATTGGAACGGAATGCTTGCCAGAGGATTGATTACGGATGGAACCTGGTACTATGACATGGATAAGTCAGATGGACATTTGTTAGGGCAGTTTCAATAAAAGGACATTTGGCGAATGCAGCGGCAACAAGCAAGTTATAAAAAAAGTACCCCTTTGCCTGTGAATTGGCTTTGGGGTACTTTTCTTACTCCACACAAGGCGAAAATCCTGCCTCCCTTATCATCTCCATGGTATCCCTAAGGCTTTGCCCTGCTTCTGTCAGATAGCCCGATGCAAAAATCGAGTCTACCACACAAAACATCTCCTTTTCTCTTCCCTTAAGATAAAGTTCTCTGCCTGCTGCCGCCCGTATATCCGCCTCGGGTCTTACAATCCGTGCAAGGCACAATGCCTTTAGGCAAAATTCCGGGGTCAGGTGAGAGGTATCCATCTGCTCTAATGCCGTACCCTTTACCGGAATCAAAAAATTGATGGGTACTGCTTGGGGACGGATGGCCTTTATTTCAAATAGCATATCAACTACATCTTCCTTGGTTTCTCCAAGACCAATAATGCCGCCGCAGCAGATTTCAAAACCTATACTTTGTAACATCTTAATATTGGCGATTCTTTCCTCATAGGTATGGGTACTGCAAATCTGCGGATAAAAATTTCTGCTTGTATTTAAGTTGTGATTGATCCGATCCACACCGGCATCCTTTAATTGCTGCGCCTGTTCTTTCGTTAAAAACCCAATAGAACAGCAGATTGGCGTATCATTCTCTTTTTTTAATGCTCGTACATCATCCGCAAAACGAGTAATTTCACCATCCGAAAAACTCATGCCGGAAAACCCGATACAATGACGAGCAAGCTTCTGCTGCGAAATAGCAGCTCCATCTTTCAGCAGTTGCTCCCGTGAAATGGATTCATAACGGTCAATATCCGCTTCTGAATCATGGGATTGTGCACAGTAGGCACAATTTTGTGTGCAATTGCCACTCTTTGCATTCGTCAAAAGTTGAACGTTTACTACATTGCCTTTGTGCTTTTTTCGAATTTCATAAACCGAGGAAAGCAGTTCGGGCAGATGGGTGTTCGGTAAATTAAGAATGACTAAGGCATCTTCTCGTGATAGGTTTTCTAAATCGAATTGCATACAATATCCTCCTAAGGATGGTCAAGGGGCTAAATGGGTTTACTGTTTTGTCCTATCTTACCGAATAAAGAACATTCGGTAAGCAGCGCCCTAAAAAACAGGGCTTAAGTGACCTCGCTTCGCTGGGTCAGACCCTGCTTTCGGTCTCCTTTCCCGTCTTTTTGTCAATTACCAAATGATAGTGGTGCAAGACCCTTCGGGCAATGGGCTGAGCAATGAGTGCCTCCACCCCAAATGCAATACCAAAGTTTCTCGGCCAGCGGAAAAAGAACTTCGCCCATAGATTGGAATCAAACTCCCCTTCCCCTATCCCTGTTCCGACAACGGTCAATATGATTGACATCAAAAATACACTGCATAAAATATTAACTACAATATGGGCATTATAGCTGTCTTGGGGATGGATGATTTTATCTGTCAACCATGCCGTCGGCTTTAAGGTAATCAACACAGTCGCCACGACACATACCCACAAAACAGGCAATATTTTAAGAACATTCTTCCATTCCTCAACACTTGCCGTACCAATTTCCGAAAATGTAATCAAGGGTGCAATAATATTGACGGATATAAGTGAAATAACAAGCATAAATAGTACAAATTCCCGCTTTCTTCGAGGTAATCGCATATAAAACTTCCAGTTGTTGCTTGGTCGCTCCTGCGTGATTTGAGAGTTTGTTTCAAGATTAGAATCGGACATACGAGTCTCCTTTAAGTTGTGGTGTACCGTAATCAGATTTACGAGCGGATATAGCACCACGTCGTCACATACTAATGTCATGTGGAACTGCTATACGCTCAACGTGTGTCGTTTCCAGGTTGTCAAGTGCTTGCTTATTGTAGCATACTTTTTTTCGATTTGTCAAATTGTTTTTACTGTTCTCCAAGATACCTCTCTAAAACGCAAATGGAAAGACAATCAAAAACAGAAAAAGTAAATCTCAAGAAATTTCTAAGTATGTTTTTTTGAGATTGTTAAATAACCTATCTTCCTTTGCATATAAAAATGAAGAACACAAGCTAAACATTTTCATTAAATTATTTATCCCCATAATGCGTACCACATTGAGCAATCTTCATCCTGCCATCATGAATCCGATATACAAGACGATTTTTTTCATCAATACGTCTGCTCCAATATCCTTGCCAGTTGCCTTTTAATTGTTCCGGTTTCCCTATTCCTTGATAACCATTCCTATCAATATCCTCCAACAACATATTGATACGTTTCAAAACCCTTTTATCCATTATCTGCCAACTTACATATTCATCCCAAGCATGATCCGACCATTCCTTAGTCATCCGGCAATACCTCATGAACCGTTCCACCGACAGATTCCAATTGTGCTATTGATTCCTTCAATACAGACATATTCTCTGGATTGTAAAATGGATCCGCCTTTACTGTAAATGGAAGTTTTTGTTCCCTTAACACCGTCTTTACAAACATATTGACAGCTACAGAAACATTCATTCCCGTTTGAGTACAAAAACTCTCGAACAATTTTTTATCCTGTTCATCAATACGAACACTTAAATTTGTTTGTGGCATAAGAACCCTCCTGTTTGTATTAGGAAGTAAAGGACACTCCCGACAATCTATGTTACTATATGTTACATTATAACATATTTTATTGTTTTGTAAAGGCATTTTTGAATTTTTACGCCAAAAAGCAGCACCGACCGATGCTGCCTCTTTCTGATTCCTTTATTTGTTTTTCAAACAGATTTCTACCATACGTCAACGCGGTAAGAAGCATAGCCTGTTTTTTCCCACCAAAGGTTTTTCATAGATTTCCGTAGGCTTCCCTCTCTTTGTAAGTTTCACTTCATGTTTACTTAAAATTCTTGTAAACCAAGTAAATGGTAGCTCCTCCGCTAATTCCAATCTCTCCTAAGGTCTGGCTATCATTTATGGGAGTTCCTCCAAAAAAGTGCTTGTTATTTCCGGTACCGGTTTCCGAAGCATTCAGGCGGAACACATAGTCGTTGACATTTTCAGGAATATTTGTTCCCGGAACATATGTGGGCAGAAGCGGTGCCAATGCCGCTTTCACTGTTGAAAAGCTTGTGCTGTCAGTCATATTGGTAATAGTATAGGTAGCATAGTTACTGCTGTACTTCTTAACATAAACGGTGAATTGCGCTTCCTCTGTTGCTCCGCTTGCCATGAATACACCCTCTGCTACGTCCTCTGCTGCTACGATGATTGGTTTGTCATAATGAATCATGATAAATACCTCCTTTGAATTGACAGTACTTCTTTTGGTACTGCTCCGGTCTGTTTTTTTGAATGCTCTTCTTTCCGAACATTTCATATATCGTTCTTGTGTATTTATAATACTCCCTTTTCGTCGTCAAATCTAGCGTTTTTCCATGAACCTCTTGTAAACTTTTTGCAAACTTCTTAACTTTTTCTAAACTATATAAAAAAATTCTTTCTTATTTGCTTCCCTCCTAAAAATTTGCGCTTACTTTTTCAACATAATTGTGCTATGCTGTAAGCAGAGTAGGAGTCGGGCTACGGAAATCACTATAATACACAGATTTTTGATCGGCATAATTGTTACGTTCAGAGGATACCTCTGAACAGTAACAGATTTATAAAATAATTTATCCTTATTTTATAGGCAGTTTAACTTTGCATGGTAAACTTATTATACGAGGAGGTCATGCTTTGATACAGGTCATCGCCGTAGCCTGCATATTTGTGATTGCTTCAGGTGTCGGTTATACCCTACGTCAAAACAGTCTGGTAAATGCGGCGGTAAGTGAGAATGCCTCCTTTGATACAGCAAGCTTCGCGGCGATAGAGGAAGATGTGCTTACCTTTGTAAACAGCGGGAATTTGGGTGAGGCGAAAAACCGTGTCAAAGATTTAGAAACCGCTTGGGATAAAGATGCCGCCCGTTTGAAAGCCATTGATAAAACAAAATGGACGGAAATAGATACGAGCATAGATCTTGTATTAAAACAATTACGGGCAAAAAATCAAAATGCCGAAACGTGTAAATCAGCATTGGAGGCATCTTTGGTGCTACTTCAATAAGTATATGCTTATCGAAATGCAAGTTCTGTAAAAAAGAGTATCGGAAATCCCCCTGGGAACTTCGATACTCTTCTTTTACAAAACTTCCTCTACCGCCAAGACACAGCGGCGAATCGCTTCCTCTATTTCCTCTTCTGTAATCATAAGACTTGGATTAAAATAAATCACATTTCCCAGGGGACGAAGGAGCAGTCCATGAACAAGGGCCCTCTTGTAAATCTGATACCCCATCCGCAAATCCGAAGCAAAACCCCTCTTACTCTGCTTGTCCGCAACAAGTTCAATGGCATGGATTAGCCCAATGCTCCTGATTTCCCCTACATTGGGGTGATCGGCAAAAGTTTCCTTTAATCTTTTGCTGAGATAGGTACTGCGTTTCCCCGCCCGGACAAGAACATCCTCTTCCCGAAAAATCTTCTGTACCGCAAGAGCCGCCGCACAACCCAAAGGATTTCCGCTATAGGTGTGACTGTGCATGAATGCTTTTCCCTCTTTGTAATCCGCATAAAAGGCATTGTAAATTTCATCTGTGGCAACGGTAATGGACATGGGAAGGTATCCCCCCGTAAGCCCCTTGGACAGGCACATAATATCAGGACTAATGCCTGCGTAGTCAAAGGCGAACATTTTTCCCGTCCTACCAAATCCTGTGGCAATTTCATCTGCAATCAATAAGACACCATAGTGATCACACAGTTTACGCAGCTTTTTCAAATACAAGGGCGGGTAAATCCGCATTCCTGCACTCCCTTGCAAAAGGGGTTCCACAATCATAGCACAGGCAGTATCACCATAGTGTTCAAAAGCAGTTTCTGCATGATTGAAACATTCACAAGTGCAGTTATCCCGTTGTTTCCCATAGGCACAACGATAACAATCCGGGGCATTTACAGCAATGGTATCCATGAGCATAGGTTTATAGATATTTGCATACAAATCCATGGCACCCACAGAAAGTGCACCAATGGTTTCGCCATGATAGGCATCGCTTAGACACATAAAACGTGTCTTTTTTTTGTGTCCGCTCTGGTACTGGTATTGAAATGCCATTTTTAAGGCACACTCTACTGCCGCAGATCCATTGTCAGAAAAGTTGAATTTTGTAAGTCCGGCGGGTATCAGATCAAGCAGCTGTTCGCAAAGGGTAATCGCTCCCTCATGGGTGAAATTTGCAAAAATGACGTGTTCTAATTGATCAAGCTGCACCTTTATGGCATCTCCGATTTTCGGATTGCAATGCCCAAACAGATTGCACCACCAAGAACTTACAATGTCGATATATTCTTTGCCGTCGGTATCATAAAGAAATACACCGGATCCATGATCAATGACAATGGGCGGCAGGGTTTCATAATCTTTCATTTGGGAGCAAGGGTGCCAGATGTGTTTTAGATCTCTTTGAGCTAGGGTCATGGTTATCCTTCTTTCTGACCGAAAGCAACTTAGCGATTGGCGAGCGTAAGCGATGCCAGAGCTTAGTGCGAGGTCGTTCGTGAACCTTAGTGAGGGCGAAGCACGAGCTTAGTTGAACGAACACCCTTCGTATATTTCCTTTATTTTGTCTACCGATAGTTCTATTTCCTCTGCACCCTTTCCTACCAATGCAAGCACGGGAACCTTGGCTATCGCTTCAATCATAACTATATTATCCTCTTGCATAAACCCGCCTGTATAACGGTTTAAGATTACGCCTTTGATTCCGATTCCTCGATTTCTTAAGTATTCAGCGGTCAACGTAACTGCGTTAATAGTGCCAAGCCCCGCATCCGCCACAATGATGGTATTTAATTGCATTTCTTTTATTATATCTTCCAGTAAAATATGACTCCTATCATCCCAACGAATGGGACAGACCACACCGCCACTCCCTTCTACCGTGACGTAATCATAGCACTCCCTCACATTGTGATAATCCTGCATGATTTTAGAAAGCTCCGGTGGATTCCCGTAAAGACGTGCCGCCAAGTGGGGCGATACTGCCGGGGCATAAGAATAGGAACAGAGCGTTTCCTTTGCCTGTCCGATTGCAGCGATTCGATTGACATAGATTTCATCACTTTCTGAATTTTCTAAAATTTCTGTGGTCGCTTCACCGCTTGCCGGATATTCTGTTGCTTCGGCATAAACTCCGTTATTTTCTGAAAATTCTGCTACAGAACCCACACCACTTAAAGCGGCTTTATAATATCCGGCAGATACCCCCCCTAATCTTAATTTTTTGATTAAGAGGCCTGTCACATAGGTTTTACCAATATCGGTTCCTGTGGCTGTTATGAAAATTCCTTTTGCCATTTTAATATTTCACCTTTTGCTGAATATAGATACTTCATTATGTAGTGACCTCACTCCGCTAGCTCAGACTCTACTTTTCTCTGTCTGTCCGAAATCATATTTCAGATAGACATTAATCAAAACACTACAAATCAACACTTCTATCCCATCCTACCAATGATGGGAATCAGCCTTTTTGCAAGAAATATACTCAAGATACAAAGCACAATGTCACCGGGTATGGGCAGAAGAACACAGTATAAAAACAAAGGCCACAGAGTAATTCCCGTGTCCAGATAAAAATTGCTAATCAAATAGCAGTACACCGTGCCGCAGGCATATACAATCAAAAGCCCTGTAAAATTAGCCGCTAACAGTCGCTTATAGCTAAGTTTTCCTGCTTTATGGGCAATGGTTCCCGTGGCATATGTGCCGAAAACAAATCCGATCAGATAACCAAAGCTTGGTTGAAAAATATAGCCAATCCCACCGCCATTTGCAAAGACCGGCAGACCTGCAAGTCCCAACAAGATATAAACCAACACACTTAATGCCCCATACTTTCCGCCAAGCAAAAGCCCTGCCAGCATGGTAAAGAAAAATTGCAGTGTAAACGGCACTAGTGGAACGGGAATACGCAGGAATGCTCCCACGGCGATTAACGCTGCAAAAAATGCACATAAAATCATGCGAAGGGTTTTACTTTTCGTGTTTGACATAAATTTAACTCTCTCTTTCGTGGTATGTTGGTTGAACAACAAATATTAATCATGATTCTCCGAATCCGAATCCTAATACATAATAATTACACTCTAATACTGATCTCCCCCGAATACAGATATTCTTCCTTTCCATCCTCATAACGCACTTTCAAATGACAATCGTCATCCAAATCAAGCGCCGTGGCAGGTACCCCCCCCGTTTGCAACAGCACCAAGATTTTGTTGCCAATCACAAGAGACCTACTCTTGTATTCTTCCATAAAATTCTCTTGATGAAGCCTCCCGTAATACGGAAAAAAACGATTTAACACAGCAGCTGCCAAACGATTTTTCATATCCATCTGTCTTGTCATGAAAATTGCCCCTGCCCTGTCTTTAATTTCTTCCGGAAATCCGTCCTCCGGTTGATAGACATTGATACCTATACCAAGCACCACGCTCTCTAGGGTTTGGCTCTCTAATCCCATAGAAGCCTCCGTTAAGATTCCGCAAACCTTTTTTCCATTGACATAAATATCGTTGACCCATTTAATTTGGGGTTCTTCTTTGGACAATTCCTCTATTGCTTCACAAACTGCCACCGCTGCCGCTGTGGTGATCCGAACTCCCCGCTCCGCCGCAAATTGTGGACGTAACAGAACACTCATGTAAATACCCGTATCTGTTGGTGAATAAAAACTACGCCCGAATCTGCCGCGACCTCCGGTCTGTTCACCGGCAACCACTACATAACCTTCCTCTGTTCCCTCTGCGGCTTTTTGCCGAATCATCTCATTGGTGGAACTTACCATTTTCTGGACCTTTATCGAAAGCATCTGCGTATTGCTTGATAGGTATTTGCGTATGCCCGGCAAGGATAGGACGTCTGTTTCCTTTGAGAGGCAATATCCCTTGTTGGTGATAGCATGGATTAAGTAACCCTCTTTTTGCAAAGATTTGATCGTCTTCCACACAGCAGAACGAGTAAGGCCACAGCTTTCGGCAATGTCCTCCCCGGATAAATAGCTACCCCTTTGTTCATCCAATCGTGCAAGGATTTGCTCTTTTACGCTCATAACTTGGTTTTATCCTCTCCAAAGCGGTTGCCGGTAATCGTATCTTACTGAAACTACATTTCGATAAGCATGTATTGTCAACTCTTTATTTAATTATAGTTTACAATTAAATTCTTGTCAAGAATTATATTTGCTTCCCACACGCTTTTATCATTCTATCAGCTGTTTTTTGTTGATTTATACCAATAAGCTTTGAACACTTTGCGGTTTTTTTGGTAAACTTTCTTGAACATTTCCCGCTTTTATGCTAAAATAATACCATGCTTTCCCGATCGAATCGCAAGATTCGCATATTGTGTATCATATTTTCAACTTGCGTATCAAACTTTGGTTTTCGTAAAGTCACAAACCGCTACATTAGTACAGGGTGCTAGGATCTACTACAACAGATAAAATAGATTCCATTGAAAAACAGGAGGAATACCCATGTTTCGCATTGCTATATGCCAACTTCCAAACAGCATAGAAAAGATAAAAAACACCTTAAACGGTTCCTTATCGCCGAATGCTCATCTTTATAGCTTAGAGATTTTTCAGAGTATAGACGATGTCATTGCAAGCGAACAACTTTATCACCTCTGTCTGCTAAATTCATCTTTATTAGATATCGAAACAAACAAGCTTTTTTTGCATATAAAAAACAAGAAAGAATTTAACGACAAGAATATCTATCATATATTTATTGCGGATGACCCGATTTCTGATGAAAATTGCACACGACTGCTTGATGAAATTTGTCATCGTCTAAATCTTGATTCCATGTATTTAAGTCTTGGATTTATGACAGAAGGTGGTCTGAAAAATCTCTCTCTTTCCGGTATCGTATCCTTTGAAGTCTGTAATAAAAAACTATATATCACTACTTTGCATTCCCAGTATTGTTCCGTGGATTCCTTAAAGAAAGTATTTTCCCTCGTTGAACCATATCACTTTGCCTGTCCTCACAAAAGCTTTATTGTAAATCTTCGGCACATTAGCAGTATCGCAGGCTATAGCGTTCTTATGAATAATGGCAAAACCATCCCCATATCACAAAAAAAGTCCCGCACATTTCGCGAAACCTTTTCTGCTTACTTAACAAGGACAGCTATCTGTCTTACAAAGAAACCACGGCAATCCAAGAAAAGTCATCACTCAAAGAAAACGTGAGCATAACAAACCACATGAAAATATCGGGCGTAAAATCAACATTTCACGCCCAATTATTTTCGATTATTATCTTTTTTATCCTACTTACTCGTACCTTCTACAATAATGGATAGAATAATAATATCTATCATATTCTCCACCTCCCTTGTTTTTTCTAAACGCTGCGCTTACTAATGATTCTATCTTCTTTTATCAAAAAAATCAATAGGTTTTGACAAACGACAGTTCTGGGGAATAAACGACAGTTGCTGTCAAGTTTTTTTCTTGACAGCAACTGTTTTTAGTAGCTTACTATCTGCGATTGAGTCCCAAGCGGCTGCCGTTTGGCGTTCACCGTAAATCGTAACTAGTACAGCGTATTTCAAATAACTACCCATTAAACTTGTCTGAATTTCCATATGCACTATGGGTAAAGCCTCGCTGTAGCCCGCTACAGCTACGTTTTCCCCATGTACCTATGAAAATTTATCCTGCATTTTCTGGGTAGTTATTTAGAAAACGCTACACTAGAAAAAGCCCAACGGAAAAACCGTCAGACTTTTTCTTAGGATCATTTTTATTAGGCACTTTCTAATAGAATATGTTGCCTCCGATGTTCACACCACCGGCTCCGGCTGATTTTGCACTGTGGAAAAACTTTGCGCCACCGGTATTATCACTGCCGCTGATTGCTGCTTGTGCTGCGGAAATACAATTTCCGTTCACACCACTTGCCAATACTCGGCTAAGGCTTCCGTTTCTAACCGGAGTAAACTGACCACTCTGGTAAATGACTCCCGAAATGGTACCTCCCCCCATTCCACTCTTTACACGATTCATGACTACGGCTCCTACTGCCAGTTCTCCTTCATAAGAACGTGTTCCCGCTTCGCATTCAATTAAAGCTGCCAGTAAGGTAAGATCATCATAGGAGGCATCTACTGCCGCTCCCTGTCGTGTGCCGGGAGCTGAATTCCTGGCTTTGCTTGCGGCTGCCGCTTTTTTTGCTGCCGCTTCTACTTTTGCTTTCTTGATGGCCGCCTGTTCCTCTTCAATGGAAATAGCCTTACCCAACTCTAATTCCACGGAAACAAACTCTGCACTCACATAAGCTGTTTTTCCCTTATTCTCTACCGCTACCCAACCATCGGGAGCCTGCTCTCCTGTAACTACCTTGATTTTACTTCCTTGTGATAAGGCACCTACAACTGCACTATCATCTGCTTCACTAGCCGCCGCCCGAATCCGCAAACTTTCTGTTAAACTTGTGGCATAAGTGATTCCCTGCTCATTTGCCATATTCTCTGCATCTGCACCAAATACACAGTATTCATTCTTGACATATCCTTCTACATTGCCGGAACGAATCTTCGACCAGTCCTCACCTTTCTCTAAAACATCTGCAACCGCTCCTTTCGGAAGCTTGCCTGCCAGTTTTGCACCTCTGCTTGCTTCTGTATGAATACTTAAATAGTCCTCCACCTTAGGCATAAGTTTGCTTTCCCAAGGGGATGGCTGTGTTTCTTCTGCTGCCTGTGCTGCTTCCGGAACTGCCGCTTCTGACGGGAATGCCGCCGCTGCTACCGCTTCTGCCAACGTTGACGGTGTTACTGTCGGTGCTGTCGCTTCTGCCTGTGCTGCTTCCGGAACTGCCGCTTCTGCCGCCGGTGCTGCTGTTGCTTCTGTGGATGCTTCCGCTGCCGGTGCCGTTTCTGCCGATGCCTGCGGTGCTGCCGGTGCCGTTTCTGCCGATGCCTGCGGTGCTGCCGGTGCCGTTTCTGCCGATGCCTGTGGTGCTGTCGCTGCCCCTGTGCCTGCTGCCGGTAGTGCTGCCGCTTTTGCCCTTGCTGCCGCTTCTGCTCCTCCTGACGCAGTTACCATAAAATCCGGTTTTTGCTTTTCCGCCGGAACTGCCGCTGCAAGCTTTGCATCCGGATTGTATGAAGTTACCACATCAACCATATGCTTTTCCTTGACAGCACCCGCAACAGCTTCTACCTGTTGTACACTTACCTGTTTGCTCTCTCCTACTACCGGAGAAACTAACAGAGAAGTCACCACCAAGGCACAGCCGAATGCAACCACCACTCCGCATTCTTTTAAGTTCTTCTTTCCCATTACCAATTTGATTACCTCCAAGGTGTTTCTTGTAATCCCTATCTTGTTTTCTTAACTATTATATTCAAATCCATTACATTTGTTACGAAGTTGTTAAGAACAACATAACAAATCATAACATGCTCTTTCTTGTTTGTCAACCATCTTTTTGGAATTTCAGCGTTTTGCACAAAAAGCAAAAGCTGTCACACGTTTGATTGTGCAACATTTCAAACATACAACAACTTTTCACTCTACAATCTATCCGGTAGCTTCTCCCGCTCTTACTATTCACAGTTCCTGTGAATAGTAAGAATTATGCACACAGATCGCAAAAAAATGCGATTTGGCGCATGACTTAATCGGGTTTTTCTTCGAAAAACGCCTCTCGGAACGGTTCAATCGTGAATAGTAATCTCTCGTTCTTTCTCATACCTCGGCTTGTCCAACAAGGCAAACACTGTTTTTCTTATAAACAACTTATAATCTATTAAGTAGCTTCTCTCGTTCTTTCTCATACCCCGGCTTGCCCAACAAGGCAAACATATTCTTCTTATAGCTCTCCACTCCCGGTTGGTCAAAAGGATTCACACCCAACACATATCCGCTGACCCCACAGGCAAATTCAAAGAAATAGAACAACTGCCCCAGATAATGCTCATTTTGCTTTGGAATGCTAAGTAAGATATTGGGTACATCTCCGTCTGTATGAGCCAAAATCGTGCCATTTCTGGCATTTTCATTGATAAAATCAACACTCTTTCCTGTTAAATAATTTAAGCCGTCCAAATCAACTGCTTCTTCCTTAATCAACAGCTCCTCTCTGGATTCCTCCAGTACAAGAACGGTTTCAAACAAATTCCTCACGCCATCTTGAATATACTGTCCCAAGGAATGCAAATCCGTAGTCAAATCAATGGCGGAAGGGAAAATACCCTTTTGATCCTTGCCCTCGCTCTCACCATAGAGCTGTTTCCACCACTCCGACACGTAGTGAAGACTGGGTTCATAGTTCGCCATTACCTCTATAATCTTGCCCTTACGCAGAAGGATATTCCGTAAAGCCGCATAACGTAAGCTGTCATTTTCCTCAAACGGCTTGTTAATCGCCAATTCCCGTGCCGCCGCCGCACCTTCCATCAGCTGATCAATGTCTGCACCGCTTACTGCAATGGGAAGCAAGCCAACCGCTGTCAATACAGAGAAACGCCCGCCAATATCATCCGGCACCACAAAGCTCTCATAGCCTTCCTCTGTGGCAAGATTCTTTAAGGCACCCTTTGCTCGATCCGTTGTAGCATAGATCCGCTTTGCCGCCTCTTCTTTGCCGTATTTCTTCTCCAAAATCTCCTTAAACACACGAAATGCAATGGCAGGTTCTGTGGTTGTGCCTGATTTCGAAATAATATTGACCGAAAAATCTCGATCTCCAATCACCTCTGTCAAATGCTTCAAATAAGTGGCACTAATGCTGTTTCCTGCATAGTAAATCTCCGGGGTACCCCGTTTCTCCTTGGAAAGATTATTATAGAAGCTATGTCTTAAAAATTCAATAGCCGCCCGTGCGCCCAAGTAAGAGCCGCCAATTCCGATAATCACTAAAACCTCGGAATCCGCCTGAATCTTCTTCGCCGCCGCCTTAATCCTTGCAAATTCCTCTTTATCGTAGTTCACGGGCAAGTCAATCCAACCCAGAAACTCATTGCCTGCTCCATCTCTCGCCAAAAGACTGTCTTTTGCAGTCTCCGTCAACTTCCCCATATAGGAAATTTCTTCTTTGCTGATAAAAGCATATGCCTTTGATTCGTTTACTGTTATCTTACCCATGATAAACCTCGCTTTTTCTGATACTCGTTCCCTAAGTAACCCGTCCCTCCTTATTGTACCAAATTAAGCCGATTTTTTCAAGAGAAATATTCCTTTAATACTGCACGAAATATTGCTTCCTCTTCCGAACCCCGTTTTCGTTTTTTTGGCTCCGCCAAGAGCATTTCCTTTTCTTCTCTTGTCAGCTGCCAGTCCTCTTCCTTTCGGGTTGTTCGGGCTGTTTGGACATTCCTGATGCTCTCGACTACTCGAGGACTCTGTTCTGTTTGAACTACCCGGCTTGTCCTGACCGGTTGGGCTATTTTCCTCATCTGTGCTGTTTGAGTGCTTTGGGCTGCCTGATTGCTCTGGGATGCTTGCAGCACGCTTAAGGTATCACCTGTTGTGCCATTTCCCTCTCTCCACTCATTTTCTCCCTCTTCTCCCTCTTCTCCCTCTTCCTCCTGCATGATAACACGGAAATAATCCTGTATCCCTTTTGTCACTACCGAGAGATTACGGTTTAATTTCCTAAGCTGCCTGTGCATTGCCAGAAAACAAAGAATACCCAATCCTAACAATAACGCAAATCCTAAATTCATATACTCCTGTGGGATAGTTTGTAATTTTTGCAATAGCTCCTCCATAAAGCATGTCCTCCTTTTTTCTTCTATCTCTATTATAATGGAAGATAGTGGGCTTTGAAAAGAGGGGAGGAGGCAGTTTTCACCGCATGTTTCGTCATATTTCGCAGTTTTATCTATAAAACTTTCTGGATTTTACTTGCAAAATATGCTATACTCATAGAAACAACACACAGAAAGGATTATCCCAATGAACTATGCAGAAGAATCCCTAAAATTACATTATCAGTTAAAAGGAAAATTAGAAATCACCCCTCGTACCGCAGTTGACAGCAAGGATGCACTAAGCCTTGCCTACACCCCCGGTGTGGCGGCTCCCTGCCTTGAAATCCAAAAGGATGTCAATCTAAGCTATGACTTAACCCGCCGCTGGAATACCGTAGCGGTAGTGACAGATGGCACGGCTGTATTAGGACTTGGTGACATTGGCCCGGAGGCGGGTATGCCTGTTATGGAGGGAAAATGTGTTCTGTTTAAGGCATTTGGTGATGTGGATGCCATTCCCCTTTGCATTCGCTCCAAAGAGGTAGATGACATTGTGCAAACCGTTGCCCTGACAGCAGGCAGTTTCGGTGGTATTAACTTGGAAGATATTTCCGCACCTCGCTGCTTTGAAATTGAAGAGAAATTAAAAAAGCTTTGCGACATTCCTATTTTCCATGACGACCAACACGGTACTGCTGTGGTTACCTTAGCGGGACTTATCAATGCCTTAAAACTAGTGGGGAAAAATTTAGATGAAGTTAAGATCGTAACCTCCGGTGCGGGAGCCGCCGGCATTGCCATTATCAAGCTTTTAATTAGCATGGGGCTTAAAAATGTCATCCTAACCGATACCAAGGGTGCTATTTACAAAGGTAGGGATGGCCTAAACCCCATCAAAGAAGAAATGGCGAAGATTACCAACACAACCGGTGAAAAGGGCGGTCTGTCTGATGTCATAAAGAATGCCGATGTCTTTATCGGTGTTTCTGCACCGGGAACCCTCACCGGGAAAATGGTGCGTTCCATGGCGAAAGATCCCATCATTTTTGCCTGTGCCAATCCAACGCCCGAGATTTTCCCTGAGGAAGCTAAGGCAAATGGAGCGGCCGTGGTGTCCACAGGACGCAGCGATTTTCCCAATCAGGTCAACAACGTACTGGCATTCCCGGGCATTTTCCGAGGAGCTTTAGACGTGCGTGCCAGTGATATTAACGATAAGATGAAGGTGGCTGCTGCCTATGCTATCGCAGAATTGGTAGCGGCAACGGAACTAAGTGCGGATTATATCCTTCCCGCCGCCTTTGATGTTCGGGTAAAGGATGCCGTGGCGGATGCTGTGGCCAAAGCGGCTCGGGAGAGCGGTGTGGCAAGAGTGTAGACAGTATATCATGATTCTGCGAATCATGATCAGAATTCGTCGTTCGCCAAACGTGCAAGCACGTTTTTCTCACTTGCACTCATTAGATCATGATTAAGCCCATTTTTCCGGGCGATGCTGCTCGACTGAACTATGGTCGGGCAGATTCCTGTTTTTTTGTCATCTTTTCACAAAACTCATACAATACGGGTACGTCTTGAACCATCGTATCCCAAATATCAGCTTTATTCATTCTATCATACGTATGGGCAAAGCGATTTCTCATTCCCCTTATCAACGTCCACGGAATTTCATTCTTCGTTTCTTCCTTAAATTCATCTGACAGACCTCCGGATAATTCTCCTATTTGATAGATAATCATGGAAATTGAATAGTAGTATTCTTTCTTGTCGGTAAAATCATCAATGGAACGCCCAAACCGATTCATTAAATCCAAAGCATCCTCACAATACGCCTTAATACTACAAATACGTCCATAATCATGTTCATCCATATATTTTTTTCCTTTCCCTATATACTTCCGGAGCAAAAACCGGATTCCTACGATTTGCTTCTTCATCATCCAATTCGGCAATTGTTATTAAATCAATATTTTTTCCAACCGCTTCCCTAAACTCTTCATAAAGACCACCCATAGCAAACAAACCTTGTAAATGTGTTCCGGTGCGGTCAATTAAAATATCCACGTCGCTGTCTTCTCTTGCATCGCCCCTTGCATAAGAACCAAACAAGTATATAGTGGGAATATTATATTTTTCCGCAACAGGTTTTATCCGCCTTTGTATCTCATCTATCGTATATACCATAAAAATCACCTCGTTCTATCCTTCTGCTTTCACTCTATTATACCCTAAAATACCAAGAAACTCAATATAAAAACACAGAATGTCTTTATTTCCCCGCCACCATCTGATCCACCCCGGAAAAGATACGGCGGCTGAAAATCCCTACCCCTATCATCAACACCCCCGCCCCGTAATAGGGAAAGTAAGTAAGTTTGCCTATCTGTTCAAATACGATACCGTAAATAAAATTTCCAAGGGGATTCGTACACATACAAATACAGATTACGCAAGAAATGACTTTTCCAATCAAGTGCTGTGGCGTTAAAATCTGTATGCTTGTCATAACTTGGATTTGAAGTAAGGTTGACAAGGCTACCAAGATACCTCCCCCTATTGCTAAGACCAAGTAGATGCCAATGGAGGACCTCACAAATTGCAAGGCAAGGCCTCCCACTAACATAGAACATGCGCAAGCGATTATGATAAGAGGGCTTGCCTTTAATTTTAATTTTTTTGATAAAACTCCTGCAATGAGTCCCCCTAAGACGGCTCCCCCTCCGATAATGCC
Source organism: Clostridia bacterium (assembly GCA_026000755.1). Taxonomy (GTDB): domain Bacteria; phylum Bacillota; class Clostridia; order Lachnospirales; family Lachnospiraceae; genus BNZC01. The sequence continues at coordinate 40,302 of BNZC01000007.1, read as the reverse complement.
CTGGGCATATCCGTATAGACGGTTTGCCATTTCGGGTGCAAATCCCAAGTGCTGTGTTACCAAGACCGGCAATCCAATCAAAACCAACGAAGTCAAAAACAAATTGATGGAGGCGAATATAACAGAGATTTTCCATAGTACAGGACGAGTTTTGAATAAGAATCCAAAGCTTTCTTTTAAGTCGCCCCATGCGGTAACAAACATATTTGTGCTGCTTTCTGCTTTCTCAAAGGGCATTCGTATGAACAATTCCATGGTTGCCGCCGCAAAGAAGCAGACTACACTGACATACAAAATCGGTGTTAATCCCACCATGGAATAGAGCAATCCCCCGATAACAGGCCCTATCATACTAGCCAGAGAAGTGATTAAATTTACGATGGAATTGCCTTGCATCAAACGCTCTTTATTTACAAGGAGCGGCACACTTGCCTGCACAGCGGGCTGATAGGCACCCTGTATGCCGTATAACAGAATCATGGTAACTGCCATAAGCGGCACAATGTCCACCCGCCCCGACAACAAATAGAACAGGAAAATAAGGACTGCCATGCTAAAATCCAAGATGACCATGACGTTTCTCTTATTCACTCGATCGGCAATAATGCCCCCGATGGGAAATAAAAAGAGCATGGGTACAAAAGATATTGCCAGAATGCTTCCGAATAATGCGGGAGAACCCGTCTGGTTTAAGAGGTAGAGGGGCAGAGCATAACGCAGGATTTGATTTCCGAAGATGGAAATAATTTGCCCCATTACCACAAGGATAAAGTCTCTTGAAAATCTTGCTGTTTTATTCATTATGTGTGTTCTCCTTTTGCTTGCATTGTTTATCGAATTTTCGCCAAAGAAAGGCTTTACTTCTCTGATTTCATATGCAAAACTACTTCTATTCTCTTGCATTGTTTATCGAATTTTCGCCAAAGAAAGACTTTATTTCTCCGATTTCATACGCAAAAACTACTGTATTCTCTTGTGTTTTGTTTCCTTGGAAACATTTCAACTTTATTATAACAGCACTTTGTTTCCTTGTCAACAAAAACTTTTGCCAAAAATGGAATTCAAGGACTCTACTCCTTACTATTCTCGTTCAACCCAAAACGCTTGCCTATTCTATTTGTATTATTGTTGACAGAGAAACAAAAAAAAGATATAATAAGCGCAAGAACAAACGGAGGGATGACCATGAATAAACAAGAACAAGTGATAAAGACTTTCAGAGAAGTGTTTGATAAAATGGCATGGTTAAACAGGCAGAGAATGGAAGAATGCCTTAAACCTTATAAGCCATCAGAGATACACTGTATTGAGTACATTGGATGCCATGACGATCCCAATGTGACAAGGCTTGCGGAGGCCTTTTATCAGACACGGGGTGCCATCAGCAAGATGACAAAGAAACTGATACAAAAAGGTGTTATCGAAAGCTATCAGAAAGCAGAAAATAAGAAAGAAATCTATTTTTGCCTGACCCCACAAGGGGAAGCTGTTTATGAAATACATGAGAAGCTGCATCAAGAATTTCGAGAACGTGATCAGGTGGTATTTAAGCAAATAGGTAAGAAAGAGCTTAATCGTATGCTTCATTTTCTGGAGGCTTACGGCAGACATTTGGAGGGGGAGATAAACAAATTGGGTGTTATGGAAAAAGTGGAATAGCGGTTACTATTCATGGTGAATCGTAACGCCGCTACAGTGCTTTCTAAAATAACTGCTCAGAAAATCCTGCATCGGCATTTACAAATTGTTTACAGATTATTTTGAAAAGTTTCATGCAAAATCTATCGTTTCTTCATTTTTCTCCCTTATAATTATATTTATCAAGCAATGATATTATTGTTTGAGTTTTTCATCATACAAGCCAGATGGGGAAACCTGTCTGGCTTCCTTCCTTTTTCGGAAAATCTGTATGACAGTCAACCCTAGGATAGTTCTTCCCAAAACTATCCTTTTAATAATTTCCCGTCAATAACTTTCCCTCTAAGATGCTCTCTTCCTTTAACAGTTCTTTACTGCTCAAAACTATCCTTTTAATAATTTCCCGTCAATAACTTTCCCTCTAAGATGCACTCTTCCTCTGACAGTTCTTACCGATCAAAACTATCCTTTCAATAATTTTCCCACTAAGAACCACTCTTCCTCTGACAGCTCTTTGCCGCTCAATGGCAGCATTTCTTTTAGAAATTTATATTCCGGCAACTGCAAATATGGATTACTCGGATAATCCGGGAATTTTTTTGCGACTCCCTCACATAACACACGATACAATTCATAGGGTATATGATCATATTTTGCCCAAAGTCCGATTGATTTCAAATAATATTTCACCAAAAATTCCATCTCAATCTCACGATAAAACCGCTCAAAAATTCCAATTTCCTTATACTTGTCTACCGTTCTTTCTTCCATAAGAAGGTAATCCAAATGCTGTGTTGCATTTTTCAGATGTGCAGTAGAGTTCTCTCGAATACAGTAATGATAGAGATAATCATTCATTGCATAATATCGCTTCACATAACAAGCAAGAATGGTTCCCCAATAATTGTCCTCATAAAAAACCTTTTCCGGAAACCAAATTTCATTGTCTAAAATCAAATTTTTTCGGTATAACTTTGTAAACACGCCTGACCCTGCCAACTCCGCTCTCTGATTTCCTCCACAGACAGCACTCTTCTCATAGACATATAAGCCTTCCAGCTTTTTTTCTGCTTTTTCCTTGGATAAATCCTCTGTTATAAGGTTCCTTGACTCTTCTGCTTCTTCCACTTTTTCCTTGGATAAGCCCTCCGTTTTGAAACCATTTAACTCTTTTATTTCCTCTGCTTGCACCTCTTCTATTTCATCTTTGGATAAGCCCTCCGTTGTAAGACCATTTATCTCTTTTATTTCCTCTGCTTCTACCTCTTCTATTTCATCTTTGGATAAGCCCTCTGTTGTAATACCCTTTAACTCTTTTGTAGTATCCGCATCCGTATACATTCTGCACCATACTACTTCACAATCATGTTCCACCGCTTTATCATACAATGCTTTATACATGTCTCTCTCAATCCAATCGTCCGGATCCACAAATCCCACATATTCAGCACTTGCATAGCGTAAGCCCGTATTGCGCGCTCCGCCTTGTTTTTTATTTTCCTCATGCTGAATTGCTATGACCTGATTGGGGTATTTCGCTTCAAAATCCAAAATTGCATTCCATGTCGCCCCATCATCCGTAGAAGCATCATCCACAAAAATAAGTTCTAAATTCTCTATCCCTATACTTTGCTCTTCCAAGGATTTCATACATCTTGGAAGATAAGGTGCCACGTTATAGCAAGGCAGGATAACAGAAATCAGAGGAGCTTTCATCCCCCCCCATTTCATTGTATTTAAGGTAATATTATCTGTATTATTTTTGTTTTCTCTCATTATCACTTTCTCTCATTTTTCTATATATTCCACCAGAATAATACTTCACTCTACAATTAACGATTTTTAAGCCCTGTTTTTTAGGGCGATGCTTACCGAACGTTCTTTGTTCGGTAAGATTCTCGTTTATACAAATAATTCCTCAGAGGGACAAGTGCAGTATTCAAAACTACAAACAAAATATCGCATACAAAGGTATAGTCTTCACATTATTTTCAAAGCCAAAATTATTCGCAGAGATTTTAATTGCGTACTTAGGCGAAAAGCGTTTCATATATAACTTCAAGCTCTTTGCGTGTGCATTATCTGCTGATTTTACTTCAATCGGAAGAATTGCTCCGTCTTTTTGAATGATAAAATCCAGTTCCGCCTCACCCTCACTATGCCAAGTATAACAGTCAAAAACCTTGCTAATGAGTTGGTTGCATACATAATTTTCCGTCATTCCACCTTTGAAATCATCTAATTCTGCAAAGTTATACAAAACATCCTCCGGCAATAATTTCTTTTTTGCAGATAAAAGCCCAATATCCGAAACGAACACTTTGAAAGCATCCATATTTTTATAATTATCAAGGGGCTTTTTTATGGTGTCCAAAAAATAAATCGGTGTAATAATACCGGACAAAGCAAGCCATTCAATGGCATTTTCAAATTCCGCTGCTCGTCCACCCTTTTTGATTAGTTTATATTGAAACCTTGTATTCTTTTTTGATAATTGAATCGTTATATTATCATAAATCAAACGTGTTTTTTTGATCTCATTCTTTTGATTATACTTGCCCATATCATCCAAATAATCAATGAGTATTTGCTCTTGTATGGTACGAATCAAAATATAATCCTGTGTTTCCACAAATTTCAAAACACATTCCGGCATACCGCCAACTAACAAATACTGATGATAAAACTCCAACAAGGCCCTATGCCAATATTCATCCATGGGCGTATTATTTTCAAAGCAAATGCGAATTGTTTCCACGTGTTCCTTTTGTCCTAGGGCATATAAAAATTCTTCAAAATCAAGAGGATATACGGTCAATCGGTCTACCTTGCCCACAGGAAAGGAAAATTCCTCACGATTAACGGCAACCCCTAACAAACTACCTGCTGCTATGATATGATATTCCGGTGCAAATTCGCAGAAATACTTCAAGCTTGTCAAGGCTCTCGGGCAGATTTGAATCTCATCAAAAAACAACAGTGTATCTCTTTTTGAAATATTTTGCTTCAAGAAGTTCGACAATTTCGACACAAGGATTTTAGGATTTAAGTCGTCAAATAAACTGTCCGGTACCCGACTCGTTTCAAAATTCAGGTAAACTACATTGTCATATTGCTTTTGCCCAAATTCCAACACACTATAGGTCTTTCCCACTTGCCTTGCCCCTTGCAATAAGAGCGGTTTACGATAAGGGGATTTTTTCCATTCCGGTAGGCGTTCCGAAAATTTTCTATACATTGCTCCACCTCTCCTATCCTTATATGTTCAAGTATAGCAAATATTCATCCAAAAATCAACGATTTTATACTGAAAATACACGCCAAATCCGACAACACTCGCATAACAACTAATTCTCCGAAAATCAACGCCAAGCCGACAACACTCGCACAGCTCCTATTCTCCAAAAGCTCCTTACAATAAAAACCTCCCTTACCCTTTCGCCAATACAGCAGCAATCTCTCGAATCTGATCTCTTAGCACTTCAGACACGCCTACCCATTCTGCTTCAGACAACTTCATGGCAATCATCGGCAGCAGTAATTCGAAAATCAAATCTTTATACTTTAAATATGGGTTGTTTTGATAGTCCGGAAAATTCTTTTCTATCCCTTCACACAAACGCACATAGACCTCATAGGGTATCTCCTCCCATCTTCGAGCAAGCAAGGTAAGGGTATTTATATAATACAATTGTAAAAATTCTATTTCAATCTCTCGGTAACACCTCTCAAATACTCCAATTTCCCTATATTTTTCCAATTTTCTTTCTTCTATAACAATCCGATCCAAATGATGTGTCGCTTGTTTACTATGCACGGTAGAATCATTACGGCTACAATAATGGTAGAAGACATCATTCATTGCGTAATAACGCTTCACATAGCAAGAAAGAATCGCTCCCCAATAATTGTCTTCGTAAAAAATTTTTTCCGGAAACCAAAGTGAATTGTCTAAAATCAGGCTTTTTCGATACAGCTTTACAAAAACTCCCCCCGGCAATATCGCTCTTTTATCCCCTCCACAAGCTGCGTTCTTCTCATAGGCATGCAACCCTTCCTCCATTTCCCTACTCAGATCCCATCGAGTGGCATACTCAGTATACATCCTGCAACATACTACTTCACAATCATATTCCACCGCCTTATCATACAAGACCTTGTACATATCTTTCTCAATCCAGTCGTCCGGATCCACAAATCCCACATATTTCGCACTTGCATAGCGTAAGCCCGTATTACGTGCTCCTCCTTGTTTTTTATTTTCCTCATGCTGAATTGCTATGACCTGATTGGGGTATTTCGCTTCAAAATCCAGAATCGCATTCCACGTCGCCCCATCATCCGTAGAGGCATCATCTACAAAAATAAGTTCTAAATTCTCTATCCCTATGCTTTGTTCCTCCAAAGATTTCATACATCTTGGAAGATAAGGTGCCACATTGTAGCAGGGCAGGATAACAGAAATCAGAGGAGTTTTCACCCCCCCCCCATTTTGTTGTATCTAAAATAACATTATGTGTATTATTTCCGCTTTCACTCATCTTACTCCACCCCATAAGCCAAAGACGGCATCCGCAGCAGATTCACCGAATTGTTTTCACTCATTTCATCATTCTCTCTCATCCTACTCCACCCCATAAGCCAAAGACATCATCCGCAGCAAATTCACCGGATAGTTATGATTTCTCTTCACTTTCTCATACCCATTCCTTGCAATGGCTTCCCGCTCCTTCTCATGGGATAAATAATAACCTATCTTATCCAATAATTCCTCTGACGATGTATACATCTCCAAATCTTCACCCACGGTAAAACAATCCGCAAGCTCCGCCTGATAATTCGTAATCAAAAATCCCCCACAGCCAAGGACATCAAAAATCCGCTGTGGCAGACCCTCCCGTATGGACTTGGTGGTAATATTCAGATTAATTTTGCTGTGATGAAAAATGAGGGGCATTTCCGTAAGGCTCTTTGCCAAGCCACGATTCCTTATCTTAGTATCCGAGCTTTTCTTCGAAAACACCTTGCTATCGCTTCCGGTATCCGGATTTTTCTCGGAAAACACCTTAGTATCGCTTCCGGTATCCGGGTTCTTCTTAGAGAACATCTTAGTGTCACTCCCTGTATAAAGATCCAGAGGATACTGCTCCCCTATCCTACCTAAAATCTCCACACGCTCCATAGCAGAAATCTTTGGTTCCAGATAACAGCGCACCATAGCAGCCCTATCATTCCGAAGAAAACTTTCGGGCGGGGTATAAAATCCCGGCAAATGCTCCCGAAATTCCGCTACAATGGAATCCGGTAGTACTTCCTCCAAAAAAGAAGCTCCGTAAATCTTTAACTGCGCATCCATGATTCCTGAAAGATAGCCTTTTAGATATTCCGATGCCCCCTTTAATCTGTCATAGGGGGATTTTTCCGTATACAAAGAACCCACAAAAGATATGTCATGACAAAACCGCTGTGCCTTAGAATGGGATGTAGCAGAAATCACCCGATCCCAACGTGCCACATTCGTGGCAAGGGGTAGGTGAAAGATATGCTCCGGATTTTTCGAGGAAAACTCTCGGTATTGCGCCCCATCAAAGAGAAAAATTCGATTCCATTCCTTTTCAATAGAAGAAGAAAACAACTCCATCACAGGCGAGTCTACGGTTTGGCACAAATAGCGGATATGATAAATATTACAGATATCAGCCAGAACAGGAAAAAAATTAATGCTAAACACAAAGTCATAAGGATTTTTGTCTAATTCTTCACGAACCAAGTGAAGGGTTTCACTGGGCAGCAAAGATTTATTTGTGATTTCTGCGGTAATTTCAGAAACACTGTTCCCCAACTCCAAAAAACCCTCTATCACATCCGGTTCACAGATGCTACCATATCGGTAAAATAAAATATTCATAATATCTGCTCCTTACAGTTCAGAGGATGTTCGTTGTTACTATTCACAGTTCCTGTGAATAGTAACAATTATGCACGGGACACCTTACCGAACAAAGAACGTTCGGTAAGTATCGCCTTAAAGTACAGGGCTTAATATCTCTCTCACATCCTCTTCACAGCTTCGGCACCCCTCTACATATCCCTCCAGTAGCACCTTCCCTCTCTCAAACAAATCCTCTAAGCTGAGTTCTTTTTCTTTGTAAATATTCGCCTGAAACTGATACTCCTCTTTCTTGGCATAATAAGATATAATATCAGATAGGGGGGAGTCCTCAATCTTTTTGGTTTGCACTTTCATTTTTTCCTGTTTTTTCTCAAATTCTTTTGTTGACAGTTTCTGCTTCCTGCACAGAAGCAAAAGTTCCTCATAAAGAGCAATCCCTTTTTCAAGCTCTTTTTCATAGGCCTGCACCATTTTTCCATATCCATCTAACTGTTCCTGCAAACGCACTTGTGCTTCTTTTGAGAAAGCGGGCGGTATTGCTTCTAATAGTGCTAAGAAATCTACGGGGGAAACATTGGCACATTCCCTCGCAAGTGTTTCCTCTAATGTCTGCAACAGTGTGCCTTTAATTCTGGCACCTCCCTCTGTTGCATCAATCACCCGTAGTATATCCTTTTCCACCTCAATCTCTTTCTCAAACCATTCCCTATACCATGACATCTGTACATCGGTTTTCAGAAGTGTCCCATCTATCCCTTCCACGTCTATCAGAACACGAGATTTCACATATTCTTTTTCTTTCCCTTTCTCTTCCCTAACTCCACTGGTATAGGTTTTATTCCCTGTATAAGCCAAATCCTGACCGATAAAAATAATCGTAGAAAAACCCAGATACCTGATCAAGGAAAATGCATCGGTAGAAACAGAACCACCCGTTAGCATAATAGGATGCACATGACCAAGTTCCTTATAGATTTGATCATCCCAGAATGTCAACATGGAGCCATAATAAAAAATCTTTCCTCCCTGCTCTGCAATCTCCCTACTCTTGCTTGTCATACTACAGGCAAAGACATATTCTCCAAGGGGTAGTCCTTGAAAAAAACGATCCGGTATTCCTGCATCTACGGTAACAACAAGGTGAGGTTTAATTCCATGACGGATTACCGTTTGCAAAGCTGCATCTACCACAACAATGAACGCTTTTTGTTCTACTGTTTTCAGTAAGTCTATATTTTTATCCAAAGAAGGTCCCGCCGCTACCAATATAGCGGGAATGCCTGCCAAACTGTAACTGTTCATCGCTTCTTTTAATTGAAGGATTTCCCTCTGCTTCACGGAAAACTTCATATTGCGCAATAGATTTTGAGGGAGTTTCTGCTTGAAATGATGAAACACATTGCGATCTTTCACCAGATTTTTGATGCGATTCAGCGTACGCTCAATAAAAGATTCACATTCTCTTGTATAAAGAACATCATAGCCCGGCAAAATACTGACTTCTATCAAAGCTTTGTTGGTATAGTCTATCAATTCATTGCAATAAGCCAAAAGAAAAGTCTTATACCCTCTCAAGTATAATATGATATTTTCTCCTGAAAACAGTTCTCTTAAATCATAGGACTCTATCACCTTTTGAAAAAGGTAGGGATCCGGTTCATACACAAGTATTGTATTTGTTTCATTGCAAGTTTTCCGTAGTGCCTGTATATGCTTTCCATCACCAAAGCCAAAAACAAAATATGTTTTATAATCCTGCTCCTTTTCATAACGCTTTGCATAGGTATCCGCTGCTTCCTTTGGGGAAAAACGGCTGTTTAGACACCAAGTTCTGCCACCATGTTCCAACAAGAGAATATCTGTTCCATCCTGCGCTTTCCCCGGAAAAATGTTATCTTCCTTTGGGACGGGCAAGATCTCTTTACTCTTTGCATCGGTCAGCGATATTCCCGCTTCTATTGCCTCCAATACGTCTGCTGCTTCCGGGTAATATTCCTTTAAACAAGCCTTGTTTTTTTCATAATATTCAGACATTTGATTCTCCCTATCCTTGGTTACTGTCCGGCAAAATCGCTGAACAATGCACACAAAGTGCAAAAATGCAATTTGGCACATAAAATACTCGGGTTTTTCTTCGAAAAACGCCTCGCAGAATGGCTATGATTTTCTTTCTATAAAAAAATAAAGCGGATGGTCTCCCACCCGCCTTATCTCCATTTTTCTTACCGCAGTAAGGACAATACGCCCTGTGTAGACTGGTTTGCCTGTGCTAACATAGACTGACCTGCCTGTGAAAGGATGTTGTTCTTGCTGTACTCAACCATTTCTTTCGCCATGTCTGTATCACGGATACGAGATTCCGCTACCTGAGTATTCTCTGCTGCTACATCAAGGTTCGCAATGGTATGCTCTAATCTGTTCTGCAGAGCACCCAAGGCAGAACGCTGTGAAGAAACCTGGTTTAGCGCACTCTGAATCAACTTCATCGCAGTACCGGCCTGAGTAAAGGTACTCACACTCAATCCTGCACCACTACCAGTACCAACCGCAGCAGTATTTGCCTCACGGTTGATCATTAATCCGGTTGCACTGATGTCACGAATACTAATCGTGATACCCTGTCCGCTAAGAGAACCAACCTGCAAGTTTTTGCCGGTGAAACTTCCGTCTAAAAGATTCATCGTGTTGAAAGCCGTCGTACTCTGAATTCTGTTAACTTCAGAGGTCAACTGGTCTATCTCGGCACGAACAGCTTGGCGATCCACAGACGTGTTGGTATCATTGGCTGCCTGTGTTGCTAATTGGTTCATTCTTTGCAGAATGGAATGCACTTCGTTCAAAGCACCTTCTGCTGTCTGGATCAAAGAGATACCATCCTGTGCATTGCTGGAAGCCTGACCTAAGCCACGAACCTGACTTCTCATCTTCTCAGAAATCGTCAAGCCTGCTGCATCATCAGCTGCACGGTTAATCTTAAAACCGGAAGATAATTTCTCACTGGACTTTGCCTGAAGTGCTGAGGTGATTCCTAACTGCCTGTTTGAGTTTGCTGCGGTTAAATTGTGTTGTACTACCATGATTTATTCCTCCTTGAATATACTCCGGATTCCTTTCCGGATGTGATGGGTTTTGACTACTCTGTTTTGGCCGTACGCTCCGTCCCTTTGTAGCCTGTTTTTCTAAGTAACTTAGTAAGTACTTCCCTTACCTGATATATATATCGGAGAGAATCACCGATACTTTATAGCTGATTTCAAAAATTTTTATGTTTTTTCACTTTGTCCAATCTTCAATAGCCAGACCTTCCATTTCCTCAAAGTGCCTGGTGTTGCCCGTTACGAGACTATAACCGTTAGCGAGACAAAACGCCGCAATAAATATATCTGCATCTTCAACCGTTTTACCTATCTTCCGCCGTTCTACATAGATTTCAGCGGCAATATCCCACGCTCTTGCAGACATTTCTCCAATTTCGCAAATTTCACAGAGTTTATAAAACAATTTTAGCTTTGCTGTTGCGTTTACCGCCAGCAATCCACGTTTAATCTCATAGTAAGCCACAGGCGGAATGACACAACGCTGTGCATTTTCAAAATGTTCGAATACTGTGGCATTTGTCCTAAGTAGAAATGAAAGGGTATTGGTGTCCAATGCATATGTCATAAGTCAATGTCCCGCATAATACTGACTCTTTTGTTTAATATGTCGTCAAATTCCGGCGACAATTCAGGGGTATTCTCCAAATCTTTGCGCAGTTCCCTAATCGCAGAAAGGCGTTGTTCCTCTTTTACAGTCACAGGCTCATCTGTTATCGTAACAAAAACCCTACGCCTCTCCGGCGGGTTAAACAGTTGTCCAAAGGCATAAAATACGCCCTTTTCAAAATATCCTTCTACAGCTTGCATGGCACTTGCTCCTCTCGTATTTGCTATTCTTAAAAGTATACCACACATATTCTCAATATAATAGAGTTACTCGGAATTTTTCAAAAACATTGATGGAAAGTTACTATTCACGGTTGAACCGTTCCGAGAGGCGTTTTTCGAAGAAAAACCCGATTAAGTCATGCGCCAAATCGCATTTTTTTCGATTTGTGTGCATAATTGTTGCTTTCACAGGAACTGTGAATAGTAACGATGGAAGTCGCCAATTTCTCCTAATTTCACACGAATTCCAAGAGTACACTTGCCTTATACTTCAAACAATCCGCTAACAGAAGAATGTCTTTTGCCTCATAGCTCTCTACCAACTCTCCATACAGACTCTTTAGAAACAGTTCCACAGAAGCGGAAGCTGTGGCATCCTCCGCACATTTTTCCATAGCGGCATCTCCCATACTTTGTATCTGTGGCAGGAGGGCAACAAAAGCTCCATATCCCGCTTCTTCGCTGTTTTGATACAGGAGCGTTGCTGTCCGGTCTAATTCTTCTGCAATCTGTTTTTTATTCATAAAAATCCTTTCTTATTTCTTGCTATCCATAAACTGAGGATCCACATAATTCACCTTGCTCATGGTCTTATAATAACGACTGGCAACCTGTCTGCCTGTCTTTACTGTACGAATCTTAGCTCTCGTCTCTGCAAATTTCTGTCTGGCTAATTCCTTATTTCGCTCTTCCTGTACTCGAAGTTGTGCCGAAAGCTCTGTAATGCGTGAAATCAACTCTTGCAGGCTGCGAATTTCTTCTCTATATGTGTCCTTATGAATCGACAGTTCTTGCTCTACCCTCTTATAGACCTGTTCAAAGCCACTGTCTAATTGAAGCAGTTCCTCAATAAGAGCCGTCTTTCCATCCACATTTTCTTCAAAGGCTTCCTCATCCAAGGACTCCTCTAAAAGAATCAGGCGTTGCGCCGCATTCTTTTTGGAAATACGAATCAACACCTGTTCTTTCTTCTCTAAACTTTCTTGTAAAATAGCCAAATAATTCTCCACTACAAACCTCATTCCTCGATCGGTTTCTTCGCCGGATGCATCACTTCTTTCCAAGTATCCCGCATGGTACGCCATTCTCCACTACAAACCTCATTCCTCGATCGGTTTCTTCGCCAGACGCATCACTTCTTTCCAAGTATCTCGCATGGTACGCAGATGTTCTAACACTTCTTCTAAGATCTCTTTTTCTTTTTTGATGTTGGCCTCTAAAAGCCGCTCTTGCAGATAAATATAAACAGCATCAAAATCCTTTGCTACCGGATACTTGCGGTTTAAAGTCGCTTGAAATTCTGAAATAATCCTCTCTACTTTCTGGATATTTTCATTGGCTCTTGAAATATCCTTTTCTTCCACTGCTGTAATGCCTAGATTACAGAATTTGATCGCCCCTTCGTATAGCATAAGGGTAAGTTCTGCCGGACCTGCCGTTGCTATCTTGTTACTTGAATATGCGGCGTATCCTTTGTTGGCTACCATATGATTCTCCTCCTAAATAAAAATCCCTCTCAGTTCCCTAACATGCTTGACAGAGAACTTGTAGAACTTTGCAACTTCGCCAATGCGCTTTCCATTGCCGCAAACTGTTTGTAATAGCGATCCTCAATCTTTTGGATCTTTTCTTCCCATTTGGTAATCTTCTCTTTATTGGCTTTGATGTCGTTGTCCATCTGCTTGTCGTTGTAGACCGTGAAAGTGGAACGCAAGGTAGAGCTTCTCATCTGCTTACTCAAAGAATCATATAAGCCGCCGGCCATCTTTTGGAAGAAACCTGTCACTGTGTTCGGATCGTTTTGTAAGGCTTCCATTAATTTATTTGCCTTACCGCTCGTCAACTCATCGTCTGCATCTCCGTCAATATGGTAAGAGTTGGCATTACCGGCGTTCGTTAAAAGATATGCACTTGTACTCACACCGAAACTTGCTAAGGTGTATTTCTTTCCATCCACCTCATAAGTTCCACTCATGGGACTCGTCATGCTGCCAATCAGTGTAGAGAGATTATCATCTCTACGCAATAGGGAATCCTTGATCTTTTGTTCCCATTTTTCGATTTCCTTTTCGCTTAACTTCTCTTTGTCCTCATCACTTAATGGCTGATAACCTTTGGCAGACGGTGCGTGAAGCAGTACATTCATCTCGCTGACTAAGGCATTGTACTCTTTGATAAAGTTCTTCATGGTGTCGTACATGCCCTGTACGTCGGTGGCTGTGGTAATTGTAATCGGCTTGTTCTCTTCTGTCTTATCTAAGGCAGTAATCGTAAGACCGTTTACCGTAATGGTATTGGAGACAGAGGTAAATTCCGCTCCATTCAACATAATCTTTGCATCAGAACCATTAATTTTGGTAGCTCCGGTGTTGTAAAGCGTACTTACGTCACCGCTTACAATTGCAGTCGCAATACTATTTGCCGTTGCAGTAAGATCTGTACTTCCACTAAATGCAGCAATATCGCTGTATTTGTTATTTTCCGCATTGTTTTGGGCAATTGCCCCATCATTGATTTGTTTGTCTGCGTTCAAAGATATGACACGATCGGCCTTGTCAGCAAGAAAAGCATCAAATTCAGTCGTTACATCCGCACCACTAACCAGGGCTGCCAATTTATCGCTAGTCAATGCTGCCAACAAATCATCCTTATCCGAGTTCCCTACATTTTGTACACTGGCATGTGCCGTAACATCTGAGTCATATTTATCCACCGTGAGAATGTTCTTCTTTAATTCGGCAAACGCTTTATCGTCCCAACCACCTTCGGTTTTCAAATCCGCAATGGCTGCTTCCCTATTTGCTTTTTCTGCCTCATCAAGTCCATCAATCTCACTCTTTGACATAGTCAGGTAGTTCTTAAGTGCCGCCTGTTTGCTGGAATCCAAGTTGTTCCAACCCGCATCTTCTTCTATGCTCTTATATGCTGTTGCATACTCCTTTAAGGCACCTAAATATCGAATCTCGTCCGTTATAGCAGTATTATCCGCCCTCAGACCGGCATTCTCTGTTTTTCTCTGCTCAATATCCGCCAGAATCCCTGCTATACTATTTGCTGTTAAGGCCTGATCATAATTACCGCCTGTATCCTTTACGCCATATTTTTGCAGCAATGCGTTTGTATCGGGTGACGCATTCAAACCCAACTTATTTAAGGCATCTATCCCATTTCCATCACTTCCCACAAGAGTGAAATCCGCATCTTTGCCGCTCTCTTTTGCACTGATAAATACCCTTTGATTTGCTTCATCAAAGTTAGCCGATACCCCTGCATCTTTTAATCTCCCAACAAGATTTGTAATGGTCTCATCCTTGTCTATTACTACATCTGTCGTCTTACCGCCTACGCCAACACTAATGACACCGCCACCGCCTAAACCCAATTCCGCTAAGGTCGTACTGCCGGTCACCTTGCCGCCGTCTGCTTTTGTAAACTTCGCCCCTGTTAAGTAACCGGTCTGTGCCAATTCTTTTATTTCAAGACTCTGCACGCCGTTTAGGGCATTGCTGCCTGCCGTAACTTTAACCTTGTTCGTATCGGAAACAGCTGTTGTCTTCTTTGCATAGGCAGTAGAAAAACGCAGACTACTGGTTGTCTGGCTATAGAGTTTATTGATCTTGGTGTTTAAGTCTTTCCATATATCTTTCTTCCAGTCTAAGGTTGTATTCTGTGCTACAAATGTTTGTTTCTTTGCACTATAAGCGGAAACCAATTGCTTTACAATGGAATCCGTATCCATCCCCGAAGTCAGTCCTGCTAATCGAATGGGCATAATGATCTCCTCCTATCTTTTTGTGTCAACAAGAATCCCCGCCAGTTCCCATACCTTAGCAATCATGTCTAAGGTCTTTTCCGGCGGATATTCTTTTATGGTTTCATGGGTCTTTTTGTCTACAATCTTAATCGTCACGCTTTTCGTCTTTTCATGAATCCCAAAGACTGCTACCGCATCATCCATCTTGCTGTTAATCTGCTTGACTGCTTTCTTGATGGACTCTTGACTTGCTTCCTTACGCTCATCTTCTTCCCATGGTTTTGACTGTTGGGGTTGTTTGAATTGCGACTGCACCGTCCTTGGTGCTTCTACAGATGCCTTCTCCACTTCTGCTACTTTAGGCGTAAGCGAGATATTCGGGCTTACTTCCGTGTTTGTACGCAGGTAGGGCTGGCTTTCATTACCGATTGCTTCAATTGCCATATCCTTCACCTCCAAGGCTTCCTTGCCTTTGTCTATGTTTATAGTAACTACTATATTTTATATCGGTTATTTTTTTTATTTATTAAGGGCTTTCTTACAATATCCCCTTGGTTTCTTCTGAATTTTTTATCCACAGGGTCGCTTTCTTCTCTTTCCGGCTTCTATAAAAGGCTTTCTTACAATATCCCCTTTAATTCTTCCAAATTATTTACCGACAAAGCCGCCTTGTTTTCTTCCTTGATTTGTAAATACACCTCTTTGCGGTAAATGGGTACTTCCTTAGGCGCATCAATCCCAACTTTAATCTGGTCGCCTTTCACCTCCAGAATGGTGATTTCTACATTGTTGTTGATGACGATGGATTCCCCGCGTTTTCTCGTCAATGCCAGCATCTTACTCACCCGCTTTCTTTTTCGCCTGTAAAATATCATAGATGTAGAATTTTACAGGAAGCTCATCGTCTACAATCAACTGGATAGCCTTATGTTCCGCCGCATTGATTACAATAGGAGCCTTAAGATTCACACTTAGTTTTTGGATCTCTGTGGGTATGGTCACGGTAACTAAGACAAGCAAGTTTTCTTCTTCGATCAGTCCCAACTTTTTCAGTGTCTCATCATCTACTTGAAGAGAATAATCATCCTGAATCAAAAGAGGATTAATGACAGGCATGGCAAAAATCGGTTCTTCTATACTTTGCAGCCAACAAAGGCTGTCCTTGCTGTCACCCTCTGCATCGAAAATCAAAGCAAAGCTCTTACAGTCAGGAAACCCTATTATACCATCCTCAAAATGTATCATCTTTTCTTCATCAACATCAATTTCTCCGAACACTCTGGTTTCAAGTTTCATTTATATGTCTCCTTCTTTTTACAAATAATCAAGCAAGGTCTGCTTATTCGCCCGGGAGGATGCCATAAGGGAGGCTTGGTATGCCGTATAGGCGGAGGTGTAATCCAGGATAATATCGGACATCTCCCGATCCTCATTGTCTGACTGTAATTCCTCAAATGTCATCTTCTGGTTCTGCACACGGGTTTCTGTCATTTCCAAGCGATCGACCTTATTGCCCACATCACTAATGGCGCGACTCAGTCTCGTATCGTAACCCTCGAAAGTTCCCATATTCCGCTCAAACAATTTCTGCATGTTATCGTCCATGTAGTCAGTTTCTTTTTGTGCCGCTTCAAGCCATTCCGATAATGCCTTCTGGGAATCCGCATCTTTATAAATGGTTTGTCCCATCATTTCTTTGATTTTGTCCACTTTATCGTGAGCCGCAATGGCGGCTTCTACGGCATCGCTTAGTTCATCAATATCCCTGCCAATGGCGGTATTAAACACATCGGAAGCTTGTGTATTGATCGCCATGGTCTGGTTAAATGCCACCATGTAGGCAAATTCCTGATTTTCCTTGGTATACACCACTGAATTTGTCGCAGAAACAGTCGAGTCATTTGGGTCTTTTATTTTCTCACAGTCAAAATACTGCTCGGGACGAAGTTCTCCTTGCTTAAAGCCATCTTTTTGATAGCGAACACCAAAAAAAGCTTTATTGCCCTTTAAGTCGTTTGACACATCTTTCCCTAAAATCAGCTCTCCCGTTTCCGGAATGAACAGTATCTCATCATCGGCTACGGCAAAACCATCCGCTTTCCAATCCTCATATGTCTTAGTTGTTGGGGCAGGGGTTATGGGAATCTCGTTTCCGGACGAATCAATACGAATGTCTCCTTTTTCAAGGTAAAGCTGCTTTCCGTCCTTATCGTAAACCGTTTCGCCGCCCGAAGCAATTATCTCTGTTCCGGTAGCATTGTAAATCTTTTCTCCTGCCTTAGCAAAACGCACTTCCTTGCCCGTAGCGAGTTCGACTAAGGAAACTTTCTCATCAACATCCAAACCATCATAAGCTAAGCGTATCCGCTGATTGATTACCTCTTGGGGCATTTCATTTTTAATATCAACACCGGGATCCACATCCGTTTTAGTGGTGGGAACCGTAACTTGATTCGCATAATAGCGTTTTTCTTCAATCGCCTCATAGCTTACGGGTTCCGTAATCTTATAGGCCGTTCCTGCTGCTTCTTTTTCGGATATGAAGCTAACGGTTGAATTGGTCTTATAACCGGCGAAAACCGTCCTACCTGCATAATCGGCATTTACTTCCTGATAGACCTGTGTCCGAAGCCCTTGTAAATTCTGCAAAATCACCTTTCGATCGTCTTGGTTAAAGGTATCGTTGGCGGCCTTTTCACACAAAGCCTTTACGGAACTTACCGCACTCTCTATGCTTTCTAAAGCAGTTTCTGTCAAAGAAAGCCACGACTTGGCATCGGGAATGTTTTTTTCGGAAAACTGCGACACCTCATATAGATTACTGCGCAAGCGCAGGGCACGAATCGCCACAACCGGATCCTCGGAGGGACGGTTAATCTTCTTCTGGGTGGTCATCTGGTTATTCAAAGCATCCACCAACAGCTTGTTGTTGTTCATATTCGTCATACTGCTGCGGTTAATCATGCTATTTGTTACTCTCATATCGGTGCCTCACTTTCTTAATTATTGTCCGGCAAGAAAATGCCGAACAATAATTATTATGCACACAAATCGCCAAAAACGCAATTTGGCGCATGAACAACTCGGGTTTTTCTTCGAAAAACACCTTGCGGAATGGTTCCTACTTTACTTTCTCACCCTATACTCCCGTTTGCAATATCAATCGGTCATACATCTGGGTCATAACCTGTATCATCTTCGATGCCAAGTTGTACGCATTCTGAAATTTCAGCATATCCAGACCCTCTTCGTCCTCATCCACCGCAGAAATCGACATTCTTCTGCCGTCAATGGTATTGGACATATTTTCAAAGTTCTTATAAAAAATCTCTGCTTTCTGCGTATCAACGGAATTATCTGAAATCAAACACTTGAGGAACTGATCCGCTCCGCCTCCTCGAAACAACTTGGGAGAATCCTTTAATTCCAACATACGTTCCACCAAATTAAACTTATCCACGTCCTCTTTGTTGTCACCCTTGTATATAGTAGCCATCAAACGTGCGTCATCTACAAGTCCCCTCGCTACGGCAATATCTGTGGCAGTCAGACGGTAATACGTATCCTCTGTAGTACGCATGCTCTTTCCATCACCATAATCCTCAAAGGTATATTCTATGCTGTTGTCGGTGGAATCTAGGGCGACAAAAAACGCTCCGGCATCATCTCCGTTAGCATCAATACCATCTTTTTGCGCATTGTTCAGCTCTTTGCAGAAACCCCGCAAGAACTCATTCATCTGCCCTAAGTAATAGGGAATACCCATGGCATCAATGCTTGTGCCGATTTCTGCGGAACGACCGGGCAACGCTGCCATCTCTTGTGGTGATAAAGGCGATTTCTGTTCATTAAGAGAAGCAATGCCGTAAAAGGTATATTTCCCTGTCTCGGTCACTGTATCATACTCATAAGAAAAGCCTGTATAATTATAATATTTACCGCCAAGATTAATCTTACCCTCTGCTGCCATGGTCATCTTCTCAATGTCATTAATATTGGCTCCTGATAAAACAACACTTCTTCCATCTGAACCCGCAGGAAACGGTTCTATCGTGTCTGCCTTAAAGTTCAGTTTATTATTTCCGTCCCTCATTTCAAATAAAGCTCTCAGGCTTCCACTGGTACCCCCCCCCGTCGTAATGAGAGGTGTTTCTGTCTTGGTCCAAACTACATCATATAATCCCTCGTTGTCAGACTGGTTGATTTTCTCGTCTTTGCCTCTTGCCACACATTCTAAGGTATTATATTCAAAATTATCCACCAAAAGCTGTCCATTAATCTTCACGGTGTAGCTTGTTCCGCCCAAATACATATCGGGATAATTCGTATTGGTCACCGGAACTTCTTTTGCTTCTACAGGAACCAGACGAGAAAGCTGATCCATCAGAAGTGCTCTTTGATCCCGCAGTTCGTTGGCATATCCTCCCTGAAGCTCTAAGACATTAATCTGCTTATTTAAGGAAGATACCTTTTGACCGATGGAATTGATGGTCTCTGTCTGGGTTCGAATTTCCTGATTTAAGCCATCTTGTATCTTTGAAAAACCGGTACTCATACTGTTGAAGTAAGTGGAAAATGTCTGACACTTACTGATAAACTGCATTCTTTTCTCCATGTCGCCTGTGGCATTTTTCAGGGTATCAAGGGCACCGAACATCTCATTTAAGATAGTGGTAAACCCTTTCATGGAATCATCATCTAAGAGATAATCCTCTATCTGTTTGGAGTAATACAACTTGCTGTCATACAGACCAACGTTTGCATTATTATCCCAATATTTTGCATCATAGTACAAATCCCGAATTTGACGAATGGCAGTGGTTTCAACACCCGATCCCACGGTTCCGTATTTCTGGTTTACCCGGAGGGCTTCCGCCGCCGTGCGTAGAGCCTCCTGCCTTGTATATCCTTTGGTCTGTGTATTTGACAAATTGTTTGCCGTTGTATTCACCGCCACCTGAAAGGCATTTAAGGCAGAGGATGCAACCGTTAATCCAAAAAATGTAGATGGCATACTTTATGTACCTCCTTGTTTATCCCAGTTTCGTCAACAAATGTTCTATCATCTCCGAAATCACGTTGATGAAACGGCTAGACGCATTATATGCATTCTGGTATTTAATCATATTGGTTAGCTCTTCATCAGAGGAAACACCAATCACCTGCTGTCTTTGATTGTCAATAGCCGCAACACTGCCTGTAATGCTGTCTTTCAAGGTCATGCAAATCGAACCTC
This sequence comes from Clostridia bacterium, assembly GCA_026000755.1. Classification (GTDB taxonomy): domain Bacteria; phylum Bacillota; class Clostridia; order Lachnospirales; family Lachnospiraceae; genus BNZC01. The sequence goes on along the minus strand of BNZC01000007.1, from coordinate 19,855 downwards.
TGTTTGCCACATCACCAAGCATACGTTGATAATAGGACGAAAAATTACACTTGTCCGTATCATTGGGATTTAGGATTAGCAAATCTTTCTCAAAGAGATCCCGAAGTGCTTCCGCTAAGGCTACATCCGTTTCGTTTATATTTGTCCCACCGGCCTTTTTATAGGGCAGATTAGAGGATTCATCTAAAAGTGCCTGATTAATGTTAAGACTATTTATCGTGTATTGCTTGGAGGTATCCGTTGAAGACTCTTCATTAAATACGTAATAAAGCTCTCCATCATCTCCTGTCACCGGAGTCGAATCATAACGATCTGTGCCGGTTCTGGTAAATAGTTCATTCCCCGGTTTCTTTCCGTCATTTCCATAGGCTGCGTGTTCTTCATCCCAAACCAACACCGGCTCACCGCCTATCATAACAGTCTTATTGGGGCAGAGCAGGTCATTGATAGAGGTAATCATCTCGTGAATCCAACGGTCCAATTCTGCTTCTCCGTTCATAACAACGGACTGTCCGATTCCATTATTGTAGTCATATTGGGTAAGATCAATATAGTTCCCATCTGCATCTTTGGGATAGTTATATTTATAGTTCCCATCTGCATCTGTAATATAGTTTCCGGCTGCATCTGTTTCTTTAACTTTGGTAAACAAATCCATGTAATTGGCAAAGCGATCTCCCCTTGCCAAAATCAGGGCTTTTAATTTTCCAATATCACTATTGTTTGCTGTGGAAAGCTTTGCAGATAAATCAAATACATCCGTGTATTTTCCGTTTGGTATATTCGATAAATGAGTCCAATATGGTGTTAAAAACCCGGTCATTCGATCTTCTCTCAGATCAATCGGATGGAGTATGACCTCGTCTACAAATTCCTCTCCTTCGATGGACACTTTCACAACGCCGTCAGGCATTTCCTTAAAATCAATCCTCGCAAGGGTAGACAACTCATCCAGACATAAATCCCTCGCATCCCGGAAAGTCATGGCCTTTTCTTGATGTCCTGCTTCAATCTTCTGAATCTGTAAGTTCAACTTCTTGATTTCTTTGCCCAATTCATTGATACGTTTCACGGAATCCTCAATCTGAATATTCATATTCTTCTGGTAATCCCGCAGATTGCTGTTCACCGCTTGTGCCCGTTCTATCAAAAGGGTTGCTTTTTGAATCACCAAACCTTGCTGTACGGTGTCATCCGGTGTTTTTGCCAATTCCTGAAATGCCACATAGAAATCCTTAAAGGTATTCTGCATGGCCTCGCCTTCCATCTCCTGAAAGACGTCTTCTATCTGATTGATGGCGGTATAGGTAGTATCATAAAAGGCCTGACGACCTGCTTCATTTCGATAATATTTGTCCAGAAAAATATCTCTGGTATGAACCACCTCTCCAATAGAAACACCAAGACCTGCCTGCTGCTTGCTGATTGAGTTGGTTTTGTTATCAAAGGTAACATATTGCATATCCGCAAATAGAACCTGCTGACGCACATAGCCCTTGGTATCTACATTTGCCAAGTTATTTGCTGTCGTATTTAAGGCATTTTGACTATTCCTCAATCCGGAGGCTCCTATGTAAAGACTGCCCATTCCATTTGCCATGATTCATGTACTCCTTTATGTATCGCTTTATTGTTTGGCATCAAAACCCCTGCTCGGTAAAATATCTCCGGTGTTATATGCCTTATTGTTATAATTTGCCGTGGCGGGTGCTTGCCGTAAACTCTTAAAGAGCATAAGATCAAACTCCACCATCTCCATTGCCTGCTGAAGCAGGGCATCGTTTTGTCGATTATTTTCTTCCATTTGCCGAAGCGTTGTCCTTAGAGTGTCCCTAAGTTCACGTAAGCGTTCCTGCTCTTTCGGCTGTTTATGTAAAAACGCTACCATATTAGTAATGGTCAGTTCTTTCGGATCCTTACTAAGTACAGTAGCCATGTCATCTGTAATTTCTTCTCTTTTGTTCTCAAGGTGCAGAATGCGGTTTATGACGTCTTGCTCACGTTGGGTGATTTCCTCTAAGCCGGCTATATCTGCATCAATAATAATCCGGCGTTTTTCAGAAGACAATGCAATAAGACATTCATATTCCGCAGTCTCTTTCTCTAACACATCAAAGAGAGAATCCATCAAGCTTGCCATAAGACCTCCTCTATCGGTATGCCTGATATTTTTCAAGCAGCTTTGCCGCAAAGTCCTCAGGGTTCACCTGATACTTGCCGGAGTCAATCTGCGCCTTTAATGTGGCAACCTTATCTTCCCTTACTTCCGGGCTTTTTGCTACTGCTTGTTTTGCAATCTGGTAATCACGTCCTACCTGGGAAATCTGAACTACATCCCTGCCCGATACTGCCGCTGCCGTTTCTGTCTTTCTTGCCTTTGTTGTCTTATACAAATTCGTAACCTGATTCAATGCATCAATCCGCATAATACACACCTCCCTGTTCCCTGTTGTTTCCTCGTTCAATATATTTATCGGTTTATTTTGGAAGAACTTTAGGGATTTTCTGAAGATAGTTTATAGATGACCTAATCGGCAGACTCGCAAGCAAAAAACGCTTGCTCGTTGTTGCGACATTCGTCAAATTTCCCTTGCAAACCTGCTATGCACAAGTGCATAGCTACGCAGATACAAGAGAAGCAAAAGACAAACAAGCTTGCCTTTTGCTTCTCCTATATCTACTGTGCTTGCAAAGCAAGCACAGGTTCGCTTTATGGTTACTTGACTCATTGTTCACACAAATTCAGCCCACTCCAACAACAGCATTCCCATATGCTGTGACTTAAGCTGCTTCAACTGTTTCTTCAAATACCGCTGATTTTCCTGCTGTCTGTTGTTATCAACTTCCTCTTCTTTGCCGCTTTCTGTTACATAGAATACGCAACGACAGCCTCTGTCATACAAACGGTTCAAAAATTCTTTACTGACAATTTCTCCCACATTCTCAGCACTTACCGTAATAAAGGCTCCAAAAATCACGGAAAGATCTTTGCAACGCTCCATTTTCTTCACAACCGGCGCATATTCGGAAAACACGTTTAATCCCGAACGGATTTCCCGAAAGAGGTTTACTCCCTCTATGGTAAAAAAGGGGATTATATTTCGGTTCGCTTCAAAAAATCGCATAGACTGATCGCTTATCTGCTTTTCATCTGTGAGTAGCATAAAAAGAATACGGCGAATCTTCGCTGCACCCCTTAAGATTTCTTGATATTTGGTTGAATCAGTTCCTTTTAGAACACAAAAGCTTACACCTGTGTCTGCGGCATCGGAAAAAGATCTGATCCATTCCTGTGCAGAAAGATTTTCCCTCTCGCCCTGCAAATCCGCAAAAAGCCAGGGCAAAACGGCGTGACCAGACTGGGCTTGTTCGATTCGAAGCTCTCGGGCTGCTTTTTCAGACCGAGCAAAACGCACCAGAAACATATTTGTTTTCAAATTGCTTCTGGTGGATTGCAACAATTGCTGCACAAAGGCTTCCATTCGCTCGTCAACATTTTCTGCTTTTCCCAAACTACTCATTATTATCACCTGTTTTACTGTTACTATTCACGATTAATATTATAAAACGGCTGCTCGCTTTGCAAAAAAAGAACCTTCGAGCGAAATGGAGGGAAGCCCATGCTGACTGCAAGGCGTATTTGAAAGGGCTTGCCCGAAATGCTTTAAGCGAGGGTTCTTTTTTGCAGAGTGGGTAGCCGTTTTATATTCAAACATGAACAGTAACGCTCTACTTATGACTCTTCACCGAAAGGCGTACAATTGCACGTTGCAATGCCAGTTCTGCTCGTATCATCTCTACTTCACTGCTGTGACTTGAAATTCGCTTTTCGGCTCGTTCTTTCGCCGCTACCGCACGCTCTTCATCAATCTCATCGGGCCATTCCGCAACCTCTGCTAAGATTCTGACCTGATCGGGTAGAATCTCGGCAAAGCCCGCCATTAAGTCAGCTTCTTTCTTCACCCCATCTACGGTAATCGTAAGAACGCCGGGAACAACTCCCGTAGTCAAGGGAATATGATGCTTATAGACCCCGATGTCCCCGTCCTGATCGGTAAATTCCACCATAGACACCTTGCCTTTGTAGAATACCCGATCCGGGGTAACAATCTCTAAGTCAAATAAATTGCTGTCGTCTGCCATATGCCCCCCTTATTTCATGCGGGCGCGTACTTCGTCAATGCTCCCTGCGTTTAGGAAATGACCCTCGGGTACATCATCGTGCTTGCCCTCTAATATTTCACGGAATCCGCGAATTGTTTCGGAAATCGGCACGTATTTTCCATCTAAGCCTGTAAATTGCGTTGCCACAAAGAAAGGCTGGGATAAGAATCTCTGCACCTTTCTGGCACGGTTTACGCTGATTTTATCTGCTTCGGAAAGCTCGTCCATACCCAAGATTGCAATAATATCCTGTAATTCCTTATATCTTTGTAAAATCTCCTGCACACCATGGGCTGTTTCAAAATGTTCCTGCCCAACCACTCTGGGATCTAAGATACGAGAGGTAGAATTAAGCGGATCTACCGCAGGATAAATACCAAGCTCCACAATGGAACGATCCAATACGGTGGTGGCATCTAAGTGGGCAAAGGTTGTTGCAGGTGCCGGATCCGTCAAGTCATCTGCGGGTACATACACAGCCTGAACCGAGGTAATGGAACCATTCTTAGTAGAAGTAATACGCTCCTGCAAAGCTCCCATCTCCGTCTGTAAAGTTGGTTGATAACCCACGGCTGAGGGCATACGCCCAAGCAGTGCAGACACCTCTGATCCTGCCTGTGTAAAACGGAAGATATTGTCAATGAACAACAACACATCCTTTCCGCCGAAATCACGGAAATATTCCGCCATGGTAAGACCTGCTAAGCCTACCCTCATACGCGCTCCCGGCGGCTCATTCATCTGTCCAAACACCATGGTTGTCTTTTCGATAACGCCGGAGTCCTTCATTTCATGATACAAATCATTTCCTTCACGGGTTCTCTCGCCTACTCCTGTAAATACGGAGTAACCGCCATGTTCGGTTGCAATATTGTGAATCAGCTCCTGAATCAGTACGGTCTTACCTACACCCGCACCTCCGAAGAGTCCGATCTTTCCGCCCTTTTGATAGGGACAGAGCAAATCAACCACTTTGATTCCCGTTTCAAGCATCTCCATGGAGGTAAGTTGTTCCTCAAAAGCGGGTGCTTTTCTGTGAATCGGCAAATACTGTACATGTTTCGGTGCAGGCTGTTCATCAATCGGCTCGCCTAACACATTAAAAATTCTTCCTAAGGTATTATTTCCTACAGGAACGGTAATTGGCGCACCTGTTGCTTCTGCACTCATACCCCGCACTAAACCGTCGGTGGGACCCATGGCTATACATCTTACCGTATCATCACCCAGATGCTGTGCTACCTCAACTACCAAACGTCCTCCATCCTCTTTCGGAACATGGATGGCCTGATAGATTTCCGGCAGATTGCCCTGTTCAAACTTAACGTCCAAAACAGCGCCGATAATCTGCGTGATTTTACCTATATTCTTTTCCGCCATTTTTTCACTCCTCATCTTGTTTCTTTTTAATTCTCGTTAGGATATTGCCTCGGCTCCTGCAATAATTTCCGTAAGTTCTTGGGTAATCGTCCCCTGTCGCACACGGTTATATTTTAAGGTCAAATCGCTTATCATATCCTCGGCATTACTGGTTGCAGAATCCATGGCCTGCATTCTTGCACCGTTTTCACTGGCAAGGGCATCTACAAAAGCTCCGTAGAACAGGCTGGTTACATATTTTGGGATAATTAAGTTAAGTACCTCTTCTTCATTCGGCTCGTAGTTCATCAACAATCTTTTGTCCGTTGCAGGTGCATCCGCTTCATCAAATTCTACCGGCAGCAACTTCATCATAGTAGGAATATGACTTACCGTATTCTTGAAATGGGTATAGACCATATAAATTTCCCCAATTTCCCCTGCCGTAAAGGCTTCCAAAACCTCGTGACAAATCTCCATGGCATCCGCATAATGAGGATGTTCCATCACAGCAGAGTGATCCGCCGCAATTTCATAACCCTTGTTCCGTAAGCTGTCACGAGCTTTTCCACCCACGGCGTAGACCTTGACATTCTCTTTTTTCAGGGTGCTGCCCGTAAGCTTTTTGACGATATTGGAGTTATACCCTCCTGCCAAACCACGATTGGAAGAAATTACAATAACGGCCGCTTTCTCGGATTGCCCCGACTGCAAATAGGGGTGATCCAATTTGTCTGACATGGATAATAAAGAAGTTACCGCCTCATACACATGGGTAAAGTAGGGGTAAGCATCCTCTGCCCGACCCCGTGCTTTCTGCAATTTTACCGTAGATACAAGCTTCATGGCTTTCGTAATCTGCTGTGTGCTTTGTATACTGGTTCTTCTGCGCTTTATATCTCGCATGGAAGCCATAATTTTTCACCACCTCTTCTACTGAAATGCCGCCTTGCACTCTTCAATTGCCTTAATCAGCGCCTTTTCCGTTTCTTCTTTGATTTCTTTTTCTGTGCGGATGGATTCCGGAATCTCCGGGTACTTGGTATCAATGTACTCAAACAGTTCCCGCTCAAAGCGTAAAATATCCGCCACCTTAACAGTAAGCAAGTATTTCCTTGTGGCAGCAAAGATAATAATAACCTGATATTCCACACCCATGGGCTTATATTGCGGCTGTTTTAGGATTTCACGAATACGTTCACCCTGTGCCAACTTCTCCGTGGTATCCGCATCCAGTTCCGAACCAAACTGGGCAAATGCCGCAAGCTCACGGTACTGCGCCAATTCCACACGAATGGGAGCAGAAATCTTTTTCATGGCCTTAATCTGCGCATCACCGCCTACACGGGATACGGAAACACCTGCATTTACCGCCGGACGAAATCCTGCGTTAAACATCTCTGTTTCAAGGAAAATCTGTCCGTCTGTAATGGAAATAACGTTGGTCGGAATATAGGCAGAAATATCGCCTGCCTGGGTTTCAATAATGGGAAGTGCCGTCAAAGATCCCCCCCCCAATTTGTCAGACAAACGTGCCGCACGCTCCAATAATCTGGAATGCAGATAGAATACGTCACCGGGATAGGCTTCACGCCCGGGTGGTCTGCGAAGCAAGAGGGATAGGGTACGATATGCCGCCGCATGTTTACTCAAGTCATCATAGATAACCAGTACATCTCCGCCTTTTTCCATCCATTCCTCGCCGATTGCACAGCCGGAATAGGGAGCAATATACTGCAAAGGTGCTAATTCACTGGCGGAAGAGGCTACAATGGTGGTATAAGCCATTGCACCGTATTCTTCTAAAGTCTGCACAATGGTAGCTACTGTAGAAGCTTTCTGCCCGATTGCAACATAGATACACTTTACGTTCTGTCCTTTTTGATTGATAATCGTATCAATGGCAATGGCGGTCTTTCCTGTTTGGCGGTCTCCGATAATCAGCTCACGCTGCCCCCGTCCGATTGGAATCATGGAGTCAATCGCCTTGATACCTGTCTGGAGGGGGGTATCCACTGACTTACGTGCAATAACACCCGAAGCCACACGTTCGATCTTGCGGAACTTATCCGTTGCAATAGGGCCTTTTCCATCGATAGGTTGTCCTAAGGCATTTACCACACGACCGGTTAAGGCATCTCCTACGGGAACCTCAACCACACGCCCTGTCGTCTTTACGGTATCACCCTCATTAATACTCTTTTGATCTCCCAGTAATACGACGCCCACATTATCTTCTTCTAAGTTCAGCACCATACCGTACACTTCGCCGGGAAATTCCAACAGCTCGCCCTGCATCGCTTTCTCCAAACCATGCACACGGGCGATTCCGTCCGCTACTTGAATTACGGTTCCTACATCAGACACTTCTAAATCCGAGGCATACCGTTTAATTTGCTCTTTGATGACAGAGCTTATTTCTTCCGGTCTTAAATTCATGGAGTGCATTCACCTGCTTTCAATTGTATTTTCGATAATTCCCTGCGAAGCCGTGCCAGTTTCCCTGAAACAGAAGAATCCACCACACGATCTCCGATTCGGATTATCATTCCGCCGATTAAACTTTCATCTGTCTGATAGGAGATGTCAAAGGATACGTACTTTGTCGTCTTAAGGAGCTTGTCCTCAATCTTCCACTTTTGTATCTCCGTCAGCGGAAAGGCGGAACTTACCACCGCAGTCCCGATACTTTTATATTCCTTTACTTGTGCGACAAAATAAGAAAACACCGATTCCACCTGATCATAGCGGTCTTTTAATACCAAAACTCGCATAAAACCCATCAAACCTTTGCTGATTTGACCCGCAAATACTTCATCTAAAATCCTTTGTTTTTCTTCTTTTACGATTTTGGGATGATTCATCAGCTTCAAAAACTCGCCGTTTGCGGCAAGGATAGCGCTTACTGCCTCTACCTCCGCCAACAGCTCATCCATACGACTGGATTCCACGGCAAGCTCAAACAGTGCATCCCCATACGTTTTGGATACTAGCTTAGCCATGTACTCTCACCCATTTCCTTTAATGTTTCTTCCACTAACGTATTTTGAATCGTTGTATCTATGGATGCAGATACAACTTTCCCCGCCAGTACAGAAGCAATCGAAACCATCTCCTGCTTCATCTCATCTAACACACGCTTTTTCTCTAACAAGGCTTGCTCTTCTGCATGTCTGGTAATACGAGTAGCCTCCTGCTTTGCCTCATCTATGATACGGCTTTCTGTGGCAAGTCCCTTTCTGCGAGCAGCACTTAAAATCTCTTCTATTTCTTTCTCAATGCCCCTTAGCTTATCTTCGTATTCTTCCTTAAGGGTTTCCGCACTTTCTTTGTCATTTTTCGCTGTTTCTAAGTCCGCTGCAATCTTATTTCTTCTGTTTTCCAAGAAAGTTCGTACCGGAGTAAACAACAAGTACGACAGCAGAACAAATAAAACGAATACGGAAATGGCAAGTAACACAGCATCGTGAAGTAACTGCGGATCCAAACCAAGTAATCTTTCCAAGACTTTCTCTCCTTTCCTTTATTTTTAGGATAGATAGATACAATTGTCCGGGGTTCTTATCCTAAGGGCTTTACGAAAAGCAAAATCAAAGCTACGAGCAAACCGTAAAGAGCAGTAGTTTCAGCAATAGCCATACCTAACAACATGGTTCCTGTAACATCACCCTTACATCCGGGGTTTCTTCCGATTGCAGTTGCCGCATGACCTGCTGCAATACCTTGTCCCATACCGGCTCCGATACCTGCACAGCTGGCAATACCCGCTCCCAATGCGGAAAATGCTAAGATAAGATCGCTTCCTGAAATGTTCATAGTAATTGTTCCTCCTTATGAGTCCTTTTTTTAATTAACCCGTAATTTGATTTGGGTAAATTTTCTGTGAAATTACGCTTCTTCGTGTTCGCCCATTGCATTCTTCGTATACGTCATGGTCAGTATACAGAATACATAAGCTTGAATGGCTCCCATGAATAAATCAAAGTAACCATGGAGTACAGACGGCCATGCAATGGCAACCGGGGTAAGCACGGCATACAGGAGTGCCATAATCAGCACGCCGGATAAAATGTTTGCAAACAAACGCAAAGACAAGGATACCGGCACAGCCAGTTCTTCGATAATACTGATCGGTACCCAGATTGGCAGCCATGGCGGCAGGGGCGAACAAAGTTCCTCCCAGATTTCCTTAGGCTTATGATTGCGAATCTGCATGGTGTGAATGATGAAAAACGTAATCAAACCAAGTGCAAGTGTGGTACCATAGTCAGCCGTTGGGGGTCTTAGACCAAACAAGCCGGAAACGTTCGAGATCAGTATGAACAAAAATATGGTACTGATGTAGTTCACAAACACACGGCCTTTCTTGCCCATAGTGCCTACGATAAGGTTTTCCAAGGTATCCACAATCAACTCCACAATATTCTGGAAAGTTCCCGGCACCTCCTGCGCTTTGCGAATTGTGATGTTGGCAGCAACGGCGAATCCAATCAGTATCAGCATGACAATCAAAATACACACATGGCTGGTTGTAATCCAAAAGGTCTGCCCAAACAGTTTGTAGGAAAACAGGCCTTCAATCATAAAAGGAATATCCGCCCCTGATTCCGAAGAAGATTGTAAAACAGGAATAAAATTACTCACATTTTCACCTCCTTTTGTCCTAGTTTTGCAAGAGACCTCTCTCTCCATAAACTATAAATTTTATGTGTAAAAGGATAAAAGTGCGACGCCGCTTTTAGCCCCATTACGCCGATCATCATAACAATTATATTTCCCAAGCGGAAATAAGCTACCCCTACAAAAATCAGTATCACCACAAAATAGCGGAGGATGGAGAAAATCGTCGTCCGAATCCGTGCCGGCCGCTCTGATCTTAAATCCACCGCATCTAAAATCAGCACAGACATATGAACGGCAATTGCCATGGCTACAATTACACCAAGCCACAATCCACTGCTGTATCGAAGCTTGTCCGCCGCAAACCAAACACCGGAAATTTGCACAATAAAACCAAACAAAACGATATTACACAGCAATTCCGGCAATACCGGGTTAATCCTTCTAAACATCGCCCTTGTCCTCGTTCTCTGTGTCGTAAATTTTTTTTATTAATTTGTACACGCTCCGCCCTCCTGCCAATGCTCCCATAAAGAACAATGGAATCGCAAGAATCGGTGCGTGAAAAAGCTTTCCCAACCACACGCCCAACATCGTACACAACAAGATGGGTACAATCATATTGATGCCAAATTGCGTCACCATCATTAAGGATTGATATACACTACGGTCATACTTCATCTGTCGTCACCTCGCAAGTAAGGCTTTGTCACAGTTCACACATAACATTAGACCATTATAACCTTTTTTCGTCATTTTGTCCACTACTTTTTATTTTCCCGGCTTCCCGGAGGCGGCAGTAATTGCATCCGCTACACATTGTGCATACAAATTCATGGCGGATTGTCCCCCCATATGCACCTTATCCCCTGCAAGCAGGTTTGTCTGGGAGCTAATCACTTTCGCCCAGTCCGCAACAGTCACAAAAGGATACTGACCGGGCAGGTTTCTTACCCAATCCGTTGTCTTTGTAACTGCCGCCGCATTTTCATTGGATCTGCCGTCAAAGGGTGTCACAAAGATCAGTTTATGACCGGGTTCTAAACTGTCAATAAATTTTGTCAACAATTTTGCATAGCTATTGCTTCCGTTTGTGCCAAGGGCAATGACTACATATTCACGCAACTCACCGCTATTTTGCAAATCCATCATAACTTGATAGCCCGCATCAATCGAGCGAGATACCTTTGCATCCACATAACAGTCGGAAATTGTATTTTTTAAGGTAGTCTGCGCACCGAGGGGAACCGAGTCCCCCACTATGGTAACCCCCCCCGATGCGATATGATCCGGTTTTTCAACCTTAGCAGGTGGATTCTCCGAATTTGACGGATTTGTGGGTTTCGGCGTATCCGGCTTTTTTTCTGTTTTCGGAAGGAGGTTTGCCTGCAAGGGTTTTGTTCCGTCATATTTTACAGGCATATCATCCACCAACAGGATTCCATCTCTCAGATAAAAAAGATCCGTCACATCCTGCTGAAGTTGATTGGAAGTAAAATCGATTTCAATGCTTGTAATAACGGGAGCCTTGTTGATAATCAATCCGCTTGCTACCACAAATCCCAGAATAAGTGTTCCCACAGGAATCGCTATTATTTTACGGTTTTGTCGTTTTTTCGCACTCTTTGGGCGTTTCAGCAAACGCTCAACTCCATACAACACAAGAGCGGAAAAAAGAACGGATGTTGCAATCGTTGCCAAACCGGCAATTGTATTATTTTTTATTACATCTGAAAAAATAATATACAAGGGCCAATGGAACAGATAAATATTATAAGACATATCTGCAATTGCCGTTATGAGCGTGGGTTCTTTCACATTTTTTGGGGTCACGCTATGTAAGGCACGAGTAGCAAAAATCAACACCGCCGTCAAAAGCGAAACCGTCAAAAAACCATAATGCCACACAGCCGCATCTTCAAATTTCATCACTTTTGCCATGGCAAAAATACCGGATGCCGAGAGTACCGCCACAAGAATAAGAGGAATGATTACCATTTTGCTTGGGTTCGCTTTTGTCACGAAAGATGCGCTTTCCTCATCTTTCTTTTTTTCCGTATCTGTCCCCCACAATGCCGCCACTGCCGCACCAATGAAAAATGGATATAAGCGAGATAGTGTATCAAAATAAACGTTTGATATATTATCACCTGCACCATATATTTTTTGCATAAAGAAAAAGGAAAATGCCGCTAAGCAAACCGAGCTGACAAAAACGAAAATCCGAAAGACGGTGAGCCGCTTGCTCGCTTGTTTTGAAAAAATGAGATTTAATAGTATCCCGGCGACAGCACAAACAAGCCCCCAGAAAATGTAAAAGTGCATTTCCACGGACAAGGACCAAGTATGGATATACAGGTGGGGCAATAACTGTGCTTCGTAATTTCCACCGGATAATATTTCAAAATAGTTCGTTACAAAACCAATTGCCGCCGCAACCTGTCTGCCAATACCCGCCCGAAAATCCGGTGAAATCAACAGCATAAATGGAAGCGTAAAAGCAATGGACAAAAACAGCGGTACAAAAATACGGATAAAACGCCTTTTATAGAAGCGAAATAGGTGAAAACTGCCTTTTTTTCCAACTTCTGCGATAATAAGTGCCGTAATCAGATAGCCCGAAAATGTAAAGAACACATCCACGCCCAAAAAACCGCCGGGCAATTGATTATAAAACAAGTGGTAGGTCAAAACCAAAAACAATCCCAGTATACGTATCGTACTAAACCATTTGATCCTATTCATACCGTTTCACCTGCTTTCCCTTTTCCCAAGCACCGTGTACGGTTTCCCCTTTTATCGTTACCGCACCTTCTCCATCAAAAAGACCTGATTTGAAGGCTCCTGCATAAACCCAACCATCTTTGCCGAAATAGGCACCTTCTCCATCAAATAAACCTTCCTTAAATTCACCCTCATAAATCTTTTGTCCGGAGGCATCCGTATAAATTCCGGTTCCTTCCGCTACACCTCGAGAGAAAGTACCCACATAGGTAGAACCATCCGGAAAGACAAACGTTCCATTGCCTTCCTGACCGCGAGCATCAAATGCCCCTATGTATTTCCAATCTGCTCCTTCAAACGTATCCTCTGTAATCTTTTCCCCTCTTTCAATGCGAACAGAGGTTCCGTCTTCCGAAAAAAACGTGCCTTGCTTCAATTTTCCTGTTTCAAATTCACCTTCAAAACGCCAGTCTTCACGACCAAAAAAGGTTCCTTGTCCCTGAAATCGTCCCTCTTTGAAACCGCCTTCGTAACGGTCTCCGTTTTGATAGTTCAGTTTGCCATCGCCATCAAATAAACCTGCTCGTAGGTTCCCGGTAAATGAAAAATTACCTGTTGCATATTCCTGTTCCTGAACAGACACCACGTCGCTGGCTTTAAAGTTCAAGGCATAATATGCCGAAAAAAGAACTGTTACGATTGCAAAAACCGTAAGAAATGCTTGAAAAAAGTTTTTCATCCGTACCTTCCGCCTTCCTTGTTTCTCTGTTGCGTATAAAACAAAAAAAACCTCCTCATTGTGTAGGTGAGGAGGTTTGCAGAGGCGACAACCAGATTTGAACTGGTGATCAGGGAGTTGCAGTCCCACGCCTTACCACTTGGCTATGTCGCCGTATACTACATATCGTATTCAAGATAAAATAAAAATATGACTCCTACGGGAATTGAACCCGTGTTACCGCCGTGAAAGGGCGATGTCTTAACCTCTTGACCAAGGAGCCGCAGCTCCCCGAGTAGGACTCGAACCTACAACCCCGCGGTTAACAGCCGCGTGCTCTACCATTGAGCTATCGAGGATTGCTTTTCGGTATGATAATGCTTCACAGTTTGGCGGAATTCCAATGGGTAAATTAAGGTTCTGCCGAACGGTACTATAATGCCTCCTACATACAACAAGTATGCAGAAAGCGGGGTGTGGCATTATAAGCCGTACCCTCAAAAGTCCATATAGAGATGATGATATTTGACATTTTTACATCTTCAAGTTTTACATTTCGCTGCGTAAAGTGGTCATTTGGAAAAGTTGTTTTCTTTCCAAAACCCGTTCCGCTTAAATGTTTCACTACCGAAAGCGGTCACCTCGGAAACTTCGTTTCCTTCGGTGTCGTTTGCAAGCAAACTTACTGCCATTTCCAGACACTCTCTCACGAGCAAGCTCGTTTCGTGCGTCTGTCACGGCAGCCGCTTTATTCCTCATTCGGTCAAGCCCTCGGCCGATTAGTTGCGGTCAGCTTCGTACATTACTGTACTTCTACCCCCGCCCTATCTACCTCATGGTCTCTAAGGGGCCTTACTTCTTTATGAATGGGACAAATCATCTTGAGGGGGGCTTCACGCTTAGATGCCTTCAGCGTTTCTCCCTGCCGGGCTTGGCTACCCTGCTGTGCCATTGGCATGGCAGCAGGTACACCAGCGGCCCGTCCGTCCCGGTCCTCTCGTACTAAGGACAGCTCCTCTCATTTCTCCTGCGCCCGCGCCGGATAGGGACCGAACTGTCTCACGACGTTCTGAACCCAGCTCGCGTACCGCTTTAATGGGCGAACAGCCCAACCCTTGGGACCTGCTTCAGCCCCAGGATGCGATGAGCCGACATCGAGGTGCCAAACCACTCCGTCGATGTGAACTCTTGGGAGTGATAAGCCTGTTATCCCCAGGGTAGCTTTTATCCGTTGAGCGATGGCTTTCCCACGTAATGCCACCGGATCACTAAGTCCTACTTTCGTACCTGCTCGGACCGTCGTCCTCGCAGTCAGGCTCCCTTCTGCCTTTGCACTCTTTAGATGGTTTCCGACCATCCTGAGGGAACCTTTGAGCGCCTCCGATACCCTTTCGGAGGCGACCGCCCCAGTCAAACTCCCCGCCTGGTATTGTCCCCTCGCCGGTTTACGGCGATGGGTTAGAAGCCAGGCGTTGCAAGGGTGGTATCCCAACATTGACTCCGGAAATGCTGGCGCACTTCCTTCCTAGTCTCCCACCTATCCTGTACATGCAACGCCCGACCCCAGTGCCAAGCTGGAGTAAAGCTCCATGGGGTCTTTCCGTCCTGGCGCGGGTAACCAGCATCTTCACTGGTACTTCAATTTCACCGGGTGCGTTGTCGAGACAGTGCCCAAATCATTACGCCTTTCGTGCGGGTCGGAACTTACCCGACAAGGAATTTCGCTACCTTAGGACCGTTATAGTTACGGCCGCCGTTTACCGGGGCTTCAATTCAGAGCTTCGCTTGCGCTAACCCCTCCTCTTAACCTTCCGGCACCGGGCAGGCGTCAGCCCATATACTTCACCTTGCGGTTTTGCATAGACCTGTGTTTTTGCTAAACAGTTGCTTGGGCCTTTTCTCTGCGGCCTACTCTCGTAGGCGCCCCTTCTCCCGAAGTTACGGGGCCATTTTGCCGAGTTCCTTAACAACGCTTCTCCCGTCGGCCTTGGGATTCTCTCCCCATCCACCTGTGTCGGTTTACGGTACGGGTACAATAAAAGCAATAGCGGCTTTTCTGGGCACAGGCTCTACACACTTCGCTACTATCATTTCGCTCCGCTTAACGTCCTTGGTTTTGTACGGTGGTTTTTCCTTCCGTACACCTTCTGCGCTTGCACCGGATTTTCCATTCCCGGCTTGTGCTTCCCCCATGCGTCCCCGCAGTTCTGTTTTATTGTAGTGCAGGAATATAAACCTGCTGTCCATCGGCTACGCCTTTCGGCCTCGCCTTAGGTCCCGACTTCCCCATGGCAGATCAGCTTTACCATGGAATCCTTGGATATTCGGCCGGAAGGATTCTCACCTTCCTCTCGCTACTCATTCCGGCATTCTCTCTTCTTAAGCGTCCACAGTTCTTTACAAAACTGCTTCATCCACTTAACAATGCTCCTCTACCAATGACATTCGTCATTCCGCAGCTTCGGCGATACGTTTTAGCCCCGGACATTTTCGGCGCAGGACCTCTCGGCTAGTGAGCTGTTACGCACTCTTTGAATGGGTGGCTGCTTCTGAGCCAACATCCTAGCTGTCTTTGAGATCCCACATCCTTTTCCACTTAACGTATACTTTGGGGCCTTAGCCGGCGGTCTGGGCTCTTTCCCTTTTGACTACCCGACTTATCTCGTGCAGTCTGACTCCCGTAAATCATCTGTCCGGCATTCGGAGTTTGATATTCTTCGGCAGGCTTTGACGCCCCCTAGGAAATTCAGTGCTCTACCTCCGGCAGATTGTTACGAGGCTAGCCCTAAAGCTATTTCGAGGAGAACCAGCTATCTCCAGGTTCGATTGGAATTTCTCCCCTATCCACACCTCATCCCCGCCCTTTTCAACGGACGTGGGTTCGGTCCTCCACCGCCTCTTACGGCGGCTTCAACCTGGGCATGGATAGATCACCTGGTTTCGGGTCTGCATCGGCTGACTGGCGTCCTGTTAAGACTTGGTTTCCCTTCGGCTCCGCACTTTAAGTGCTTAACCTTGCCAGCCGACACAACTCGCCGGACCGTTCTACAAAAAGTACGCAGTCCGCCAACAAAGTCGGCGTTCCACAGTTTGTAAGCACAGGGTTTCAGGTTCTCTTTCACTCCCCTCCCGGGGTCCTTTTCACCTTTCCTTCACAGTACTATGCGCTATCGGTCACTAAGTAGTATTTAGCCTTGGGGGGTGGTCCCCCCTTATTCGCACGGGGTTTCTCGTGTCCCGTGCTACTCTGGTACCGCCTTGCCCACTCTTGCTTTCGGCTACGGGGCTTTCACCCTCTTTGGCCGGCTTTCCCAAAGCCGTTTGCCTAGCTTTTGCGGATGCAATTGTGGCGGCCCGAACCCCAAGATGCACGCATCTTGGTTTGGGCTCATCCCATTTCGCTCGCCGCTACTTTGGGAATCGATGTTTCTTTCTTTTCCTCCGGCTACTTAGATGTTTCAGTTCGCCGGGTTCCCTTCCATGCGTTATGGATTGGCGCATGGATACTTGGAGTTTTTCCAAGTGGGTTTCCCCATTCAGACATCCACGGATCAATGGATATTTGCTCCTAACCGTGGCTTTTCGCAGCTTGTCGCGTCTTTCGTCGGCTCTTAGTGCCAAGGCATCCACCCTGTACTCTTTGTTGCTTGACCTGTTTTCCTAAACTTGCGTTTAGGCAGTATTCATCTTTCTCCCAGCGATAGGAGTAGGACTATACTTTTTTATCCCGATTGCTCGGAGGATACGATACAAAACATAGGTTTTGTTCGCATCTTGTTTGGAATTTCTTTTGATGTTTTGATGTCTATTTTCATCATTTCTCTATATGGACTTTTCAAGGTACGATAAGATTCTACCCCGTAAGACATTGCCGGAAAGAATCTTGACTGAACTTTATCAGTCATTAGAAGTTCCAAATTATTACTGAAACAAAACTTCGATCATCATAAAGTGCTGTTTCGAGGTAAGCCTTTCCGCAAGGTTTTTCAAAAATTCTTTGCGGACTTGGAAGCTCTAATCACCGATAAAATCGGTGGTTCTATGTGAAAAAGGGTATTCCCTTTTTTATTTTCAATCCGGCAACCACCTGCTCTCCCACATCGTCTCCAATGCAGTACCATCGGCCGTCTTAGGCTTAACCTTCGTGTTCGGTATGGGAACGGGTGTTTCCCCAAGACGCATCGCCACCGGATATTCTTTAAGCACCATTTTGGTTTCTTCCTCTCGGAATAACCTCTGCGTTTTCCCTCTCGGGTCACACAGCTGATAACTCAACAGTGAAATAACCATTACTTGTTTCTTTTCCTTAGAAAGGAGGTGATCCAGCCGCACCTTCCGATACGGCTACCTTGTTACGACTTCACCCCAGTCACCGATCCCGCCTTCGGCAGCTCCCTCCTTACGGTTGGGCCACTGACTTCGGGCGTTTCCGGCTCCCATGGTGTGACGGGCGGTGTGTACAAGACCCGGGAACGTATTCACCGCGACATTCTGATTCGCGATTACTAGCGATTCCGGCTTCATGTAGGCGAGTTGCAGCCTACAATCCGAACTGAGGCACATTTTATGGGCTTTGCTCCCCCTCGCAGGTTTGCTTCCCTTTGTTTGTGCCATTGTAGCACGTGTGTAGCCCAGGCCATAAGGGGCATGATGATTTGACGTCATCCCCGCCTTCCTCCCGGTTATCCCGGGCAGTCCCCACAGAGTGCCCAACACTACTTGCTGGCTACTGAGGGCAGGGGTTGCGCTCGTTGCGGGACTTAACCCAACATCTCACGACACGAGCTGACGACAACCATGCACCACCTGTCTCCCTTGTCCCGAAGGACATACGGCATTACCCGTATTGCAAGGGGATGTCAAGGCCTGGTAAGGTTCTTCGCGTTGCTTCGAATTAAACCACATGCTCCACCGCTTGTGCGGGTCCCCGTCAATTCCTTTGAGTTTCATTCTTGCGAACGTACTCCCCAGGCGGAATACTTACTGCGTTAGCTGCGGCACCGATGCCCCGCGGGCACCGACACCTAGTATTCATCGTTTACTGCGTGGACTACCAGGGTATCTAATCCTGTTTGCTCCCCACGCCTTCGAGTCTCAGCGTCAGTCTTCGTCCAGTAGGCCGCCTTCGCCGCTGGTGTTCCTCCTAATATCTACGCATTTCACCGCTACACTAGGAATTCCGCCTACCTCTCCGATACTCCAGCCGAGCAGTTTCCAATGCAGTCCCGAGGTTGAGCCTTGGGATTTCACATCAGACTTGCTTGGCCGCCTACACTCCCTTTACGCCCAGTAAATCCGGATAACGCTTGCTCCATACGTATTACCGCGGCTGCTGGCACGTATTTAGCCGGAGCTTCTTAGTCAGGTACCGTCACTTTCTTCCCTGCTGATAGAGCTTTACATACCGAAATACTTCTTCACTCACGCGGCGTCGCTGCATCAGGGTTTCCCCCATTGTGCAATATCCCCCACTGCTGCCTCCCGTAGGAGTCTGGGCCGTGTCTCAGTCCCAGTGTGGCCGTTCGCCCTCTCAGGCCGGCTACTGATCGTTGACTTGGTGAGCCGTTACCTCACCAACTATCTAATCAGACGCGGGTCCATCTCGCACCACCGGAGTTTTTCCAACTGCATCATGCGATGCCGTTGGCTTATGCGGTATTAGCAGTCGTTTCCAACTGTTGTCCCCCGGTGCGAGGCAGGTTACCCACGCGTTACTCACCCGTCCGCCACTCAGTCATAAAAGCTTCCATCCGAAAACTTCCGCTTCTACGCTTCGTTCGACTTGCATGTGTTAGGCACGCCGCCAGCGTTCATCCTGAGCCAGGATCAAACTCTCTAATTAAGTTCTCCCGTCAGGATTAACGTTAGCTAATCCATCTGTTCCGTTACATCTTTCGATGTTTACTGTTGTTTGGGTTGCTTTCTGCCCTTAGACAAAAAGCCGTTCTTCATGAATTTTCTTCTCTTAAAATTGAATCGTTCATGGTTATTTCACTGTTCAGTTATCAAGGTGCTTTGGTTTGATTTTTACTGTTTTTCGTCGCAGATTTCACTCTGTTGCAATCGACAGCTTAATTAGTTTAACACAGGAATTTTCTCTTGTCAACTACTTTTTTGAGGTTTTTTCGACTTTTTTCAAAATTGGTTACTACTCAGCTACAATAAAACAATCAATAAGGAAAACGTCCTTAAAGCCACTTACTGCTAAATCGTTAAAAAGCACATGAAAACAACGGAAGCCATGATAGAAAAAACATACGAAAACCGCAT
>BNZC01000006.1 GCA_026000755.1 Clostridia bacterium | reverse complement strand
CTTTCGAGCAACTTTCTGCCCCTTGTCGTTTAGAACTCTCTTTGATTTTACGAGGCGGATGTAATCCTTGCCGTTATTTTTCGAGGTGTCAATAAACATAATATCCTCCATGCGGTGATGATGTGAGTACAAATGTATTATATCATAGAAGCATAAAAAAAGCAAGGGAAATCCTTGCAAAATCTAAGTTTTTTTCAATTGTTTTTCGGTTTTTTCAATACTTAAGTGGCAAACTCGGGAGCGAGAGGAAACGTCAGAGGATCTTTTATGAAGGGTGAGGGGTTACCATTCCTCGCCCTGATTTCCTTTCTTTCATATAAAAACACCTTGAAATTTGAATTTTTTGTGGTATAATGGTAATTAGCTTCATCATCGAATAAACAAGCAGAAGTGAAAACGGATGCGAGAATTGAGTATTGAGGCAAAATCCCTGTGACACAAGGTACAATTATCAAGGAGAAACGGATATGTTAAACAATAAAAAAATCATCTACAGCGGAATGCAGCCTACTGGTACGCCTTCTTTGGCGAATTATCTGGGAGCTATCAAAAATTGGGTTGATTTGCAAGACGAAGATTATTGTTCGATTTTTGCAATAGTCGATCTGCATGCACTAACCATAAGACATGCAGATGGCGATTTACAAAGACGTGTAAAAAGTCTGTACACTCTATTTCTTGCTTCGGGTCTGGACCCGGAAAAAAGCATCATCTATTGTCAATCACAAGTACCTGCACATGCCGAATTAGCTTGGATACTCGAATGTTACACATATATGGGTGAACTTTCACGCATGACACAGTTTAAGGCCAAATCTCAAAAAAATGAAGACAATATCAATGCCGGCTTGTTCACTTATCCGGTACTGATGGCGGCTGATGTACTGCTTTATCAAACCGATTTGGTTCCGGTCGGTGTAGACCAACTCCAGCACTTAGAACTTGCGCGTGACGTTGCCGAACGCTTTAATGGTCTATACGGAAACGTTTTTACTGTACCGGAGGCATATATGGGTAAGATTGGTGCAAAAGTAATGAGTCTTCAGGATCCAACAAAGAAAATGTCAAAAACCGAAAGCGATAACGTAAACAATGTTATTTATATGTTAGATGAACCTGATGTTATAACAAAAAAATTCAAACGTGCATTAACAGATTCAGAAAATACTGTAAAGTTTTCAGAAAGCCAGCCGGCAGTAAGTAATTTGTTGGAAATTTATTCTGCAGCAAGTCAAACAAGCATATCGGAAGCTGAATCGTTTTTTGATGGGAAAGGCTATGGCTTTTTCAAGCAAGCTGTAGCTGAGTCAGTCATTGAACTGCTCAAGCCTGTTCGTGAGCGGTATGCTGATCTTTCAAAGAATCCGGACTATGTGGATGCGCTCATGAAAAATGGTGCGAACAGAGCAACTGAACTTGCAGGATTGACCTTGGCAAAAGCTAAGGAGAGCGTAGGTTTGCTTGTTTTGTAATATGTGAAGCACAAATAAAAATGTCCCAATTTATCCCTTGAAATTTGAAGATTTTGTGATACAATAGTAATTAGTTTAATTAAAATACAGAGCAGGTGGCATTCTTTGAAATAACAGATTTTGCGAATGTTTTAACCATTGAATACACAAGCAGAAGTGGAAACGGGTGTGAGAATATGCGAGAATTGAGAATCGAGGCAACAATCGAAAATTTAGACCGGGTTTTGGCGTTTATAGAAGAAGAATTGGGTGACTGTTCCCCAAAACTGCAAATGCAACTCAATATCGCCGTAGAAGAAATATTTACCAATATCGCTCACTACGCCTATGAACCGGAGACCGGTGAGGCTTTTATTCGAATAGAAGTTGCGAACGACACCGTTATCATTGAATTTGAGGACAATGGCACACCCCATAATCCGCTTTTAAAAGACGACCCGAATATAACTTTGTCTGCAGAGGATCGTGCGGTCGGCGGACTTGGTATTTTTATGGTAAAACAAATTGCGGATACAATAGAATATCATTATGAAAACGGCAAGAATGTTTTGTGTATCAAAAGAAGTGCGGCAAAGGAATGAATACTATGTCAAATTCAATGAACGAAACTTTTTTACATAAATTTCAGAAACAAGCGGCGAAAACGCCCGAAGCCCTTGCGGTAAATGACGTCGAAAACCGTCGCATCAGCTACCGGCAACTGAACGGATACGCCAATCATATCGCCCGAAGATTGCGTGACCTTGGCGTACAAAAAGGAGATGCTGTCGCCATTTTTCTGGAACGCACGGCTATGTTTCCGGCGGCATGTATCGGCGTGTTCAAAGCCGGCGGCGCATATGTCCCTCTTGACCCGATTTATCCACCCGAGCGAATAAGCTTTATTCTAAAAGACTCTAAGGCAAAGGTTTTAATAACTTCACACGAACTTTCAAAGGTGGCTTCCTCTTTCGACGGCTCCGTGTTATACATCAGTGACACCGTGGAAGAAAACTGCGATGACGAGCCAATTATTGACGGCAGCGATATCAACTATATCATCTACACATCAGGCACAACGGGAGAGCCCAAAGGAACGATCAATTTTCATCGCGGACTAAGGAACTTAATTGATTTTTACACGATAACCTTTGAAGTTACCAAAAACGACATAGCAGACGTATACAGCAGTTTTGGTTTTGATGCTTCCGTTTTCCAAATTTTTCCGCCCCTTACAAAAGGTGCGGCAATTGACATTATCCCTGCGGAATTACAGTTAGATTTGTTTGCGCTTGCTCACTATTACAGCGAACACAGAATCACAATCAGTTGTTTACCTCCTGCGACGGCAAAGTTGTTCGAACCTTTGCCTGAAAGTCCGCTACGTCTGGTTCTTTGCGGGGGAGACAGAGCCACTTACGTTCCGAATAGAAACTATACACAGTATAATCTGTACGGACCTACCGAAGCAAGCGTGTGCGCCACTAGTTTTCTAATGAAAGAACACTATGATAACATGCCTATCGGTAAAGCCATTCCCAATACCGAATTGTATATTGTAAACGAAGCAATGGAGCGTTTATCGGACGGCGAGGAGGGGGAACTGTGCATTGCGGGTCTTTCTGTGGCAGCGGGATATCTTTTCCGCGAAGAACTGACAGCAGAGAAATTCATTAAAAACCCATTTTCAAACGACCCGGCATTTGCTGTTTTGTACCGAACAGGTGATTTGTGCCGCCGCTTGCCTGACGGGAACATTTTGTTTCTCGGGCGCATCGACACGCAAGTCAAAATACACGGCTTTCGCATAGAATTAGGCGAAATCGAAGCCACATTACGCACCTATCCCGGCGTTACGGATGCAATCTGTGCTGCGTTTGACGATGGAAACGGAAGTAAGTATATAAACGGATATTATACCGCCGAAACCGAACTTTCAGAAAATAAGCTCAAGACATTTCTCTCTGAAAAATTACCGCACTATATGATTCCCTCTGCGATAGAAAAAATCGAACAAATACCGCTTACGCTCAACGGTAAATTTGACCGTACGGCCTTATCTTCCAAAAGAACAAGTGCGGCAGTGGAGCTATTTCATGCGAAAAACGACAAAGAGGAGGTTCTCTTTGATGCACTTTATGCCGTGTTAAAAACCAATGCTTTAGATTTTTCTCAAGGTTTTATTGACATAGGCGGCGATTCCATAAGTGCAATGAGTTTATGCGCCGAGGTGCGTAAACGTGGATATCTTACGGCAGCGACAGAGTTATTAGACAATACGAACACACTTTCCGATGTTGCGGCAACGCTCCGATTGATTCCGAAAACAACTGCACTGCGTAAGTGCGATTCTGTTTATGA
The DNA here is from genome assembly GCA_026000755.1 of Clostridia bacterium. Taxonomy (GTDB): domain Bacteria; phylum Bacillota; class Clostridia; order Lachnospirales; family Lachnospiraceae; genus BNZC01. The sequence continues at coordinate 62,609 of BNZC01000006.1, read as the reverse complement.
CTTAACCCCGGCACAAAACGGTATGTTATATCACTATATGCTTGACGAGTCCACGACAGAATACATCAACCAAGTTGTATACAGCATAGAGGGTACACTTGACATTCACAGATGCCGTAGTGCATTTTCTGTCGTGGGGGAAAAATTCCCCGTGCTGAAGACGGCAATCATCGGCATTCATACTGCGCAGCCCACGCAGCAGATAATGTCTGAGCGGGTAATCGAAGTGAAGGGCATAACGCTTAACAACGCAACGATTGAAAAAGTGTTGGCGCGTGATATGAGTAGAGGATTTGACTTTGAAAACGATACCTTATTCCGTGTCACTTTAATCAGGGAGGAAGAAAACTACTCGCTACTCCTTAGTTTCCCGCACATTATCCTTGACGGGTGGAGTGTCGGCAGTATAATGAAAACTTTTTCCGAAGCCTATGAAAAACTATCGGGCGGCGTGAAACTTACGGAACTTCAGACACAAGCCGCAAATTGGGCGCAAGCGAATTTGTCCTACCAAGAATATGTAGCATACCAAAAGTCGTTGGATCACGAAACAAGCGAACGGTATTTCACCGATTTGTTGGCGGATTACGAAACGGACACCGCTGTTTTTAAGGATGATCCAAACACGGAACGAAAACGCCAAAATCTTGAAAAATCCATAGACATTCCGAAAAGTCTCGAAAAGGAAATGGAAGCCGCCGCAAAAATTTGTCGAATTACGCCGAACGTAATTTATGAATCGGTGTATGCCCTGCTTCTGCAAAAAATGTGCGGGAGTGCAGATGTCGCATTTGCCAAAGCTGTCATGGGCAGAAACTTCCCGATAGAGAATATCGAAAATATGGCGGGGCTTTTTATCAATACGATTCCCTCAAGAATTATTACAGAGAAAACCGATACGTTCGCCTCGCTTTTTTCGAGGGTACAAAAACAAAACAACGACAGTCGCTTTCACGAATTTGTCGATGTATCCGCAGTGCAAAAGCACATTCCGCATAACGGAACACTTTTCTCCACACTGTTTGCGTATAACCCTTTTTTCGCACCTTATTGTGGTTTTCTTTCTATGCGAATTACGAAGGAAATACAAACCTCAAATTTCGACAGCGTTCTGGTCGTAGAGCCGGAACCCGGCGGCACATCGCGTATCCGTATGCAATACAACAGTTATATGTTTGGGGATACCACGATTGAGGGCTTTTTGGAGATGTACTTGTATCTACTGGAACAGGCTGTTCATACGGAAAAACCCCTTGCCTTAGTAGAAACCCTGCGGGATACGACACCTGTTATAGCACTGGGCAAAGGAACGGAGAACAATATCTGGCGGGACAAAACATATCCCGAGTTGTTCCGGGAGCAAGCCCGGAGAACCCCTGATCAAATTGCTTTAAAAGACGAGGAAGGCACCTCGCTTACCTATCGTGAACTCGACAACATAACAAGTTATTTGGCGGAAAATATGCGGACACTAAAAGTTTCCGGTGCCTCCCCTGTCGCCATGTTCGTAAACCGCACGGTTTTGTATCCCGTTGCGGTACTTTCCATACTCAAGGCGGGACTTGCCTATTTACCCCTTGATTCCTCCTACCCCCGGGAAAGCATTGCGTATATGTTAGAGGATTCCGGTACACAATTAATTCTAACCTGTGACGAATATATGCAGGAGGCGGGAAGCTACGGTATACGCTGTCTTTCCGTATCGGAGGGACTTGCACAAAAGGACGTGGAAACACCCTTTGTCTCGAACAGCAAGACAGACGATATTGCGTATATGATTTACACCTCCGGTTCTACCGGCAAACCCAAAGGCGCAATGATATCGCAACGCAATATGGTAAATTATTGCCTGTGGAGTGCAGATACTTTTGGGCACGACATCACTACCGCCGCCACTATGAGTTTTAGTTTTGACGGGTCAATCGAACAGATTTTTCCCCGGCTGCTTACAGGTGGCAAAGTTATCGTCGTGAATGACACCACACGGCGTGATATGCATGCACTTGTGCAGCTAGTAGAACGTGAAGACGTTACGGGACTAATGCTGACAACCATGCTGACAAAACCATTCATGGAAATATATCACGGAAACAGCTTAAAGTATCTCGCTGCAGGCGGCGAAAAACTGACCTTATCCAACCTTCCGAAAGATTATTTGCTGTACAATTTATACGGTCCAACCGAGGGTACCGTAGTCTGTAATGCGTTCGTAGTCGACACGACATACGAAAACATTCCAATCGGCAAAATGACGTATAATATGCAGGCTCTTATTTTAGACGAAAACAACAAACTACTGCCTGTCGGTGCCTTGGGTCAATTAGCCATAAGCGGACGGCAGGTGTCCTTTGGCTATTGGAATAAGCCGCAGCTAAGTGAAAACGTATTTATCGAAAATCCATACGCCTATAATGAGGACACAAAAATCATGTACCTTACAGGCGATTTGGCGCGAATACTGCCTAACGGAAATGTTTTGTATTACGGGAGGGCGGACAGTCAAGTCAAAGTAAACGGTTTCCGCATTGAACTAAGCGGTATTGAAACCGTAATGCAAACCTGCCCGCTGATACGAGATGTCGTCGCCGTCGCACAAAGAGACTCACGTGGCAACGGTGTTCTGTGCTGTTACTACACGGCAAAGGATGTGCTAGAACCCGATGTATTAAAGCAGTTCGCCTTGTCACATCTGCCGGGATATATGGTTCCGACAGCGTTTTTGCAGATAGCAGAAATCCCGCTTACCGCCAACGGAAAGCTAAACAAACGTGCCTTGCCCACCATTGCGCAAGCAGTGTCGTCGGAATATGAGGCACCCGTGGGACAAACCGAAGAAAGACTCGCCGAAGTTTATTCGCAGTTGCTTTCAATAGAAAAAGTAAGCCGGGGTGCCGAGTTTTTCTCCATAGGCGGCACGTCTATTTTAGCGATAAGTGCGGTCGCAAAGCTGAAGCCGTTCTATGATATATCGATCACTAAGATTTTTGAATATCCTGTTTTGAAAGACCTCGCCCTTGTTCTGCAAACACAAAAAAAGAAAGTGGACGGTGGGCAAACCGATACGAAAGAATCCCTCGCACACTTAGAAGAAAAAAGGACACGTTACCTTGAAACGATAGAGAATCTTGACCTTTCCTGCGTAAAAGAAAAAGCCACTTATCAGACGATTCTTTTGACAGGTGCAACCGGCTATTTAGGCGTGTATATGGCAAAAGAACTGCTTACAAACTACGATGTTTGCGTGTACGCAATCGTTCGCGCCGAAAACGATACGGAAGCAGCGGAGCGGGTATTAGAGAAAATGCAGTATTATTTCGGCATGGTGTCACTACCGAGTAAGCTTACCGTGTATGCAGGAGATATGGCTACGGAAAAATTCGGACTGGACGATGCGTTATATGCGACACTTGCAGAGGAAGTCGATGTAGTCGTCAATGCCGCCGCCCTCGTAAAACATTATGGGCATTATGAAGAATTCGAAGCGGCAAACGTTACCGCCGTTCGGAATCTTTTGGCATTTTGCGAAGAAAGAAAACGTAAGGATTTTGCTCAAACTTCCACCTTAAGCGTTGCGGAGGGCAATGTTGATGGTGTATCGAAAGTGCTGTTCACCGAGGAAGATGTGTCAATTGGACAACATTCCGATAATTACTATGTACAGACAAAATTAGAAGCGGAGAAAATTGTATTATCCGCACGGGAAAACGGACTAAACACAAGTATTTACCGACTGGGAAATATCACAATCGATACGCAGGATCATGTATTGCAGCAAAACATTGATGAGAACGCATTCTTTCGGATCTTTGACGGAGTAGTGGGTACTTCTGTCATTTCGCAAAGTTTGGGACGACAAACACTCTCTTTCGTGAACCAATGCGCAGATGCTATTTGCCGCTTGCTGTTTTGTGAAAATCTCAAAAACGGGATTTATCACATTGAAAGCGATAAAGTTACCGATATGCTACAAACACTTACCGACTTAAGTGTTTCCTTGTGCGTGTTAGAAGATGATGTTTTTGTCCGCTATCTTTCCGACAATTTGGACAGAAAGGATATCGGCGAATATGCGGAACAAATTCTTACACACGTGGGACATTTAGGCGATGAAACTACTATGGAAACAGAAATTCGTTCGGATAAAACACTGCGCTATCTTTCTGCACTTGATTTTGTATGGAAAACGGGCAATGACACTATTTTGAAAAATATGGTAAAGCGCACTTTGTCGAAAAGGATTTCATTCCTGCGGTCGATTCCAAGTTTTGCAAAGCTTTCCGAAGATGCGCTGTACGCATTTGCCGGCGGCATGATAAGCCGCATATACGAGGAAAACATCTACGTGCGGCACGAGGACAAAGTGTATGATGAGTTACTGCTCCTGTACGACGGCGCAGGTGAAACGTTCATCACCTCTGTCTCCGGTTGGGAAGGCACGGTGGAACTGGTAAAAAAAGGCGAGATTATCGGCATAGAAAGTTTGTTTCACAAACGCTCGGTTGTAACCTTAGAAAGCGTGTTCGATGCTATGAGCGTGTATGCAATCTCCGTAGAACGCCTGAACGAGGTGATTGATTTGTTCCCGGAAATAGCGAAAGCGTTCACCGACTTACTCGGTGAAAAACTGTCCAGAAGCCAAAGACTTTGGGCTAACATCGGATGAGTATTTATATTTTTGACGATTTTGATGCGATCAGTGATACGCAGCTTTCTAAAATCCGCAAGATAGCACCCGCCGCACGTCGTAATAAAATCGACACTTGCCGTTTCCGTGAAGACAAACTGCTTTCGGCAGTCGCTCATCTCCTCATGCAAAAGGCACTGCATGGGCGAACACCACTCTATCATTCCTATGGAAAACCATATGCAAAAGGAATAGAATTTAACTTGAGTCATTGCCGCATGTGTGCGGTCATCATAACGGCGGACGAAGCTTGCGGTATAGACGTTGAAGCGGTACGTGATTTTGACCGGAATATCATTCCCTTGTGCTTTACCAAAAGTGAACAGCGGCAGCTTGCGGATGCTTCCGAGTGTAACGACCTCTTTTTTCGCCTCTGGACTTTGAAAGAAAGCTATATTAAGAACGTGGGAGAAGGCTTATCACATGATTTGCTCTCCGTTTCCTTTGACCTCACGGGAGAGAGTATCCGTTGTTCCGATAAGTTCTACCATTTTTCCACGTTTCTGTACGGCGGTAAATACCGCATTTCATACTGTGTAAAAAAAAGCGATGGGAAGCAAGCGATCACCGTCGTGAATTGGAGGGAATTAACTGATGTTACCTACACTATTGCCTAAGTTCGGGCTTGCGTTACTAACCGCCGCTTCAGACTCAATATCGATTCTATTGATTGCTTTTTTTCTTGGCGTAACCTTGACTTGCAAATATTCGCTTAGAAAAACCAGGACCGTTTGGGCGAAGTATATCGGCATCTATTTCATATGCGACACAATAGGATACGTATTCGCATTTTCATTTTCGAAGACCTTTATCGGTGATTTGACGGCGGTTTTTTTATGGACGTTTTTATTAATACTCCCTGCGAAAAAATTGTACACACAGCATGCCGCTTCGAAGATTTTCGTTCTGGAACTTGCGGTTTTAGTTACTCTAATTGTATCAACCATTGTCGGCATCTTCACTACTTTTATCATCCACCAGCAAAACGCAGATACTGTCAATATAGATTTTTTCTTTATGTATATTTATATAGCCCTCAAAATTCCTATATTAATAATAACGTACGTTTTGTATCATTTCTTTGTTCGCAAGTCCACACAAGAAGTTATAGCGGCCTTGGACGGGAAAATGGGGCGTTATGTACCCTTTACTTTTATTGCTAACCTGTTTTTCTATGGATTCGGTTTCATCACAGGCTATCAACCCGACGATTCAGCTCATTTTATACCGTTTTATATATTGCTAAATATAACGTTCGGCATCCTATATTGGCTCATTTTCAGCAGTGCGCTTTGGACATCAAGAGTTTTAAAAACAGAATCGGAACTGAACGTTGCAAGCAATATTCAACGTGATATGCTGCCCAGCATTTTCCCACCTTTTCCCCAAAGGGAGGAATTCGACCTTTCCGCTACCATGCAGCCCGCTAAGGAAGTTGGCGGCGATTTTTACGATTTTTTCTTTATTGATGATGACCACCTTGCTCTTGTTATGGCAGACGTTTCCGGGAAAGGGGTGCCGGCTGCGTTGTTTATGGTGATTGCAAAAACCATTCTCAAAAATTTGGCACAATCCGGCTTAGCTGTCGAGAAAATAATGCGGCTTGCGAATAAACAATTATGTGAAAATAACCAATCCGGAATGTTTGTCACAACTTTTATGGGTATTTTGGAAATATCCACCGGAAAATTCTCATTTGCAAACGCCGGACATAACCCACCCTATCTACGCCATGCGGGTGGTCAGTTTGAGACGTTATCCGTCAAGCCCGGATTTGTTCTTGCCGGTATGGAGGACATGATGTTTAAACCTCATGAAACGACGCTTGATCCCGGAGATCTGCTGTACTTGTACACAGACGGCGTTACCGAGGCGCTGAACAAAGGCAATGAATTGTACGGCGAAGCGCGCCTTGAGACTGCTCTGAATGCGTTAAGTTATAGAAAAGACTCAGTAGACACAATGCTGCAAAAAATAAAAGATGACTTGGATCACTTTGCAAACGGCGCAGAACAAGCTGATGATATTACGATGTTGATGTTGCGGGTTAAAAAATGATTGGCTACCGTGACTTGATTGTTACAGAAATCTGTACGGCGGTAAATACCGCATTTCATACTGTGTCAAAAAATGACGTGAAAGAAACTACAATCGTCATGGATTAAAGGGAATGGACTGATGTTACATATACTATTGGCTACTTTCGACTTCGTGTTACCTCTCCTTATTGCGGATGCAACATCAATTCTATTGATTGCTTGTTTGCTTGGCGTAACTTTGACTCGCAAGTATTCGCTGATGAAAACCATTGCCGTTTGGGCAGCGTATGCCGTCCTCTTTTGCGTATGTAATACGATAGGATATTTATTCGGATTTTCATCTGAGAATCAGAAGTTTCTCTTTGTCGCTGATTGGACACCAATGCTTTTATGGATTTTTTTATTGATGCTCCCCGCCAAGCAGTTGTACACGCAGCATACCTATTCGAAGATTTTCATTCTGGAACTTGTGGTTTTAGTTTCTTTGATTTCTGATTTCACTGCCAACATCTTCACTATTTTTTTCGAGCAGCAACTAGACGAAGGTATTATCGATATAGTTACTTACTTCATGATTTTTACCACCATCAAAATTATTATTTTGATAATAGCGTACTTTTTATATCATTTCTTTGTTCGCAAGCCCATACAGGAACTTGTAGCGACCTTGGACGAGAAAATAGGGCGCTATATACCCGCTTCTTTGGTTGTCAACTTGTTTCTCTTTGGATTCGGCGAAATAACAGGTTATATGCACTATGATCTGCTTCATTTTATACCGTTTTATGTATTGTTGGCTACAACGTTCGGCATCCTATATTGGCTCATTTTCAGCGGCGCAGTTTGGACGTCAAAAATCCTAAAAACGGAATCGGAACTGAACGTTGCAAGCAATATTCAACGTGATATGTTGCCTAGCATTTTCCCGCCTTTCCCCCAAAGGGAAGAATTCGACCTTTCCGCTACCATGCAGCCTGCTAAAGAAGTTGGCGGCGACTTTTATGATTTTTTCTTTGTTGACGACGATCACCTTGCCCTTGTTATGGCGGATGTTTCCGGGAAAGGGGTGCCTGCTGCCTTGTTCATGGTGATTGCGAAAACCATTCTCAAAAACCTGGCACAATCCGGTTTAGCTGTCGAAGAAATAATGAGGCGGGCGAATGAACAATTGTGTGAAAATAACCAATCCGGGATGTTTGTCACAGCTTTTATGGGCATTTATGAATTGCCCACCGGGAAGTTCTCATTTGCAAACGCCGGACATAACCCGCCCTATGTACGCAAAACGAGTGGTCAGTTTGAAATGTTATCCGTTACACCCGGATTTGTTCTTGCCGGTATAGAGGGCATGACACTTAAACATCATGAAACGATGCTTAAGCCCGGGGATGTACTGTATTTGTACACAGACGGCGTTACCGAGGCACTTAACAAGCACGATGAATTGTATGGCGAAATACGCCTTGAGGCTGTGCTGAATAAGTTAGATTGCGAAAAAGACTCGGTAGATGCAATGCTGCAAAAAGTAAAAGATGACTTGGATCACTTTGCAAACGGCACAGAACAAGCTGATGATATTACCATGTTGATGTTGCGGGTTAAAAAGTGATTGGTTACCGTGACTTGATTCCGGCAATGTCCCCTCTACCACTCCTCCCTTTTCTCTAACTTCCCCTCTTCCATCTCATAAACCTCATCACACAGCACCTGAATATCCTCTCGGTTATGGCTTGCCAGTAAAATCAGACAGCCCTGTTTTTTTCGTTCCATCAGCATATCACGCACTTCTTTAATACCTTTTTTATCAAGACCGTTCATTGGCTCATCCAAAATCAATATCTTTGGCTCTTCCATAATGGCCTGTGCAATGGCAAGCCGCTGCCTCATGCCAAGGGAGTAGTCTTTCACTTTCTTTTTGGAATTGGGATCCAGTCCCACCAGTTCCAATGTTTGACGGATTTTCTTTCGGTCTAATTTATGGTTTAGCATATAGAGCAATTCCAAATTCCTCTGTGCGGATATACCCGCAAGAAAGGCCGGATGTTCAATGATAATGCCGGCATCTTGAAGCATTTCCTCACCAATTGTCTGACTGCCTACCGTAATGCTGCCACTATCCGCCCGCAAAAGCCCACAAATACATTTGAACAGCACGGTTTTTCCCGAACCGTTATAACCCACAATACCGTAAATATTGCCCGATTCGCAACTTAGGCTGACATCATCTAAGACTACATGGCTGCCAAACTGCTTGCTAACGTGTTCTACTTCTATCTTAATTGTTTTTTCCATATCTACTCCTCCATTGCCCTCCACTCCATCTTTCGCACCCGTGCCTGTGAGAGCAAAATCAAGAGAAAATTCAAAAACAATCCCAGTACAATCATGTATGCCAAGTCCGGCTTTGTGCTATCGGCACCGATTCGCCAGTTATCGCAGTCCAGCCATGCCGTAGGGGAAAAATAAAGAGAAATCGGCACCCAGTTCCCAATAGACGGCAAAAATGCAAATACTGCACCCACCACACAGGACATGGTGCGAGAACCAAAGAGGCTGACCGTATACATCGCCATACCTACGAAACTGATGACAATCCAGTCAAGCAGCAAGCTTACACTCATCAAAACTGCGGGAGGATAGGCACGCATAATGTGATAATTGATGTGAAACAAGAGTTGTCTGTTCCCACCGGTCAAAGCCAGAGTCTTATACACCGCATCCCAGGAGAGGGAGAAGGTTCCCACCGGCAACACCAAGAGAATGCTAAGTACCGCCAACACAAGGGTTAAAATCAGCCCGCTTCCTATAATGTAGGCGATATTCTGCCGACCCCAACGGGGTTTACCCAAACGATTTAAGGCAAACAGGCGATTTTGCTCCCTAAAGGGTACGTTCGAATAGAAATAAATAACTCCCAACATCAGCACCTTCATGAAATAACCATCCGCCTGCAAAAAAGGAAAGATTGCCAAGTTCGCCCGCAATTCCATCATTTGCGCATTTTCCCGAAAATCTCGCAAATACATGTCAAATATTGCCAACAACATCAAAAGCACCGTCAGGAAACGAAAACTACACAGTCTTGTCTTTATGTTGTAATATGCGCTTTTTGGTGCGAAGCTCCATTTTGCTTCCATACAAGTCCCTCTCAATCTTTTTTTCAATCAGTTTGCCGATTCCCAGTATGGCAAAGATTGCCACGGCAATACCATAGGCTATGTTTGCCGCTTTATTTCCAAAAATGGAATACCCGGAGGTATAAATCGCCCAGATATTGAACAGGGGCGGCAAGTGCAGACCGTTTGTCAAAAAATTCTCCAAGAAATAAAAGCCAATCAGCGGAGCGCAAATCGTAAACAAACGATTCTTCTCATACAGGGAGCAGTAGGCGGACAGCAAGGCAAAGATTCCCGCAAGGAGTCCGCTAAATCCTGCAATACAGATAAAGTATAGTAATATAGTGTTTGGAGCAATCAGAACACCAAAATCAACCGCTTCTTTCGTATTGATCATCAAAGAGTTCTCTACAAAAAAAGGAAAACGAAAGTGCAGCAACAATACATAGAGCAGTATGCCAAACACCATGGCAAGAACTGCTCCACAAAAACAAACTAAGACCTTGGAACGCACATAATTTTGCAGTTTGCCTTTTCGAATGCTCAAAAAATCAAAATTGTGTTCCCTGTCTTCCAAAAAACAGGCGGAAAATGGCAGGGTACAAAAAGAAAAAGAAATAATCGGTGTGCTGAGAAAGCTATTATACACCAAAGAGTCGAGTACGCTACCGGTAGTATACAATACCTGAATGCTTTCAACTAAATAGAGTACAGCTATCCCCACGATTGCCAGAAGAAAAAAACGTGAGCGAAACATACGGTAAAAATCTGTCTTTAAGCAAGCTCTCATTGTTAGTGTCCCTCCAGTTCCGATAATTCTTCCCCTGTCAAGGCACTAATTGGCATTTGAATGGTATGCGTATAGGTGCCTCCTTCTCCATCATCTAAGGTTTCTTCCAAGCTACAGATCCAGACCGGAACCAGACTGTAGTCACCCGTTTCTTCTTTTACAGGATATTCATAGAGCTTTGCTTGCTTCACCAGCAAAGGATTCGTCTTTACTGTACCCTCATATTTGTCCTGTACGGCAGCCATGATTTGTTCAAACGGGACTAATTGAAAGTGCTCTTCCTGTTCCTGCATAGAGAACCAATGATCCAACCAAAGTGAAACGATACCCTGTTCTCCTTGGAATATTCGAAGCGGGCTTGTATCTATACCTTCCTCTAAATTCCCCATCACTTGCAGCGAATCATACATCGGCAGATCTTGGTATTGCTGCCCGATATAATAATAGTATCCCTCATTCGCTTTGGACCAGTTGGGATTCTTTTCCGATTCCACTTCATTCCCATTCACATCAAGACACTGTTCTCCCTTTTTGAGGGTTTCCCAATCAAGGCTGTATGCTGTTTTTTTCTGTACTGTAGAAGTATCCAGTCCCATTTTTTCCAGAACGGATTCTACATTCCGCCAAGCCTGTTCACGATTTAGAAAGGACAGGTCGCTTATTGTTGAAAATTGATCCGCATTATACTGATCTGTGCTTTTATCAGGATAAAACGAATTGATTATATAAGCAGATTCCGGATTTTTTCCATAACTAGCATTTGTTTGCGATAAGTACAAATAATTTCCTGCCTTATCTTCATAAACACTATAGTTTTCAGCTTCTCCTGTCCAATCCCTGCCTTTTTTATCTTTGCTTTCGTTGACATTAGTGCTTTTTCCCATAAAGCACTGATAGCTTTCCTCTTGATTCAATGAAGTGAGGGTGGCACTTGCCTTATAAAGATTTGCAGAGTCAAAGCCCTCCGGCACTACAACATCTAGGTCGAATTTTAATAAATTACTGACTTCCTTTTTATATGTTTTTGGGAAATTCACGGTTTCTTGTTGTTCCTCTCCCTGATTATTCGCCACTTCTTTCTGTTTGGTATTCACCTGTGTATGTTGATAGAGGAATATGCCCACTAGGACACAGAGCAAGAGTAATCCTAGTATTTTTCCTGTTTTTTTATAGTTCAATTGTGTTCCCTCCTACTATTGGGAAAAACCAACTCAAATTGCCAGACAGTGTCTGACAACTTGAATTGCAACCTACACCCCTTTCAACTTAAGCTCCACGGGACAATGGTCTGACCCCAACACCTCCGGCAATATTTTAGCATCCACCAAGCGATCTTCTAACTCCTTTGAAACAACAAAGTAATCAATACGCCACCCCACATTCCTTGCCCTGGCACCTGCACGGTAAGACCACCAAGAATATGCCGACTCTAAGTTCGGATAAAAAAAGCGGAAAGTATCCAAATACCCATGGCTTAGGAATACCGTAAATTTTTCTCGTTCCTCATCTGTAAAGCCCGGATTCTTGCGATTGGTTTTTGGGTTTTTCAAATCAATTTCTTGATGGGCAACATTTAAGTCGCCGCAGACAATCACAGGCTTTTTCTCTTTTAATTCATCTAGGTAAGCCAGAAAATCCTCTTCCCATTTCATGCGGTAAGACAGCCTTGCCAATTCATTTTGAGAATTTGGCGTATAACAGGTAATCACATAAAAATCCTCATACTCCAAGCTTATTACCCGCCCTTCTCTATCATGTTCTGCTATACCCAGACCATAGGACACCGACAACGGTTCTTTTTTTGTAAAAATTGCCGTACCGGAATAGCCTTTTTTTTCGGCATAATTCCAGTATTGATAATAGTCCGAAAGTTCCAAATCAAGCTGACCCTCAGAGAGCTTAATTTCCTGCAAGCAGAAAATGTCTGCATCAGCCTCCTTAAAAAAATCCAAAAAGCCTTTTTGAATGGCGGCTCGTATGCCATTTACGTTCCATGAAATAAGTTTCATTGTATGGTTTCCTTTCTATGTTTCCAATCTGTACGTTTGCATTGCTGTAGAATCCCGGTTTTGCTATCAATTCATTTCAGCTTATCTCTCTGCTTATTTTTTACCTACCCGCCACGTCATTCCGAAACTGTTCCCAAGCATCTTCATGCTCCACAAAATAAAGGGGACATTTTTTCCCTGTCACATCATAGTGGCGAATCACATCATTTTCCGTCAATTCAAATTTCCCACACAGCCATGTCGTAAGCTTCACCAAACTGGCATAGGTGGCATCCGTGAATTTTCCATCGGCATCCGGATGACAGCATTCAATGGAAATCGTATCCACATTTCTGTCATTTGAGGCATAGGACATTTCCGTGCTTGGAATACATTGAATGATTTCCCCGTCTATCCCTATGATAAAATGACTACTGGCCTTTGTAAGATGGCTATCCTTTAAGCCTTCAAAGTAATCTCTGTTCTGCTCGGCGCTACTGCCCGGATTTGCCGTGTAGTGAACCACAATGCCCTTTACCTTTTCCAGTGCCATCTGGGGGCGGGAATAGGGATTCGGCGTTAAAAGATTCACCGTAAATTCCGGTTCTCCTGTGAGGGTAAGAGGCTTTGCTTTCTTTCCTGTGCTACCTGTATAAAAAATTCCGTAAATAACGCACAAAAACACTGTCAATACAGTGCTTACCATAACGATACGTCGTATGATTGGACGGATTCTTGCCTGTTTGTTCTTACCACGCCCCTTTCTGGGTTGTGTATCTTTTGTATTGTAAAACATAAAAACCTCTTTCCGTTAAAATAAAAAATCCATATCTTTTTACTTAAGTACCGGAAACACTCCTAAATTTCCTCGCTTTCCCTTACTTGTAAAATAAAGAGTCCATATCTTTTTACCTAAGTACCAAAAATGCTCCTAAATTTCCCCTTTTCCCCTTACTGGCTCGATGAGAGAATAACAGTTTGGGGTTGCAACAAGTACACAGTCTTGCCGTTTCGATATTCTCTTTCGGTACACCTGCTTCAAGCAAGACGATTTCATTGGCACGCCATAGGTCAAGCTGAAATTTTTCTTCCCCTCCCACAGATGGCACAGGTCTTGCTATCTCTTGCGCATGACCTGCAAATTCTCGCTGATTTTCTTTCCCTCGCACAGACGGCGCAGGTCTTACAATCTCTTTGGCATAATCCGCAAATTCCAGCTGAAATTCTGCCGCCACATCCTCGCTCACTTCATAGCAGTCTCCACAAATAGACGGTCCAATAGCACAAAGCAAATCCGCCGGATCGCTCCTAAACGCTTCCCCCATAGCTTGAATTGTTGCCGCTCCCATACGCCCTACGGTACCCCTCCAACCGGAATGGGACAAACCAATGGCTTTCTGTTTGGGATCCACAAAATACAAAGGAACACAGTCTGCGTAAAAAGTCGCCAACACAAGCCCTTTGGTATTTGTAATCAAACCATCGGTATCCCAAAAATTCTTCTCCCGTGTCACCCCATTGCCCGCATCCGCTTTTGTCACAAGCCTTACATTGGTGGTATGGGTTTGATCCGAGCAAACCATATTTTCAGGTAGCACACCCATTGCTTCCCCGATACGCCGATAATTCTCCTGTACGGCCGTCGGGTCATCTCCCCTTGCAAAGCTTAGGTTCATGCTTTCAAATATACCCCCACTTACTCCTCCCACGCGAGTGCTAAAACAGTGTCGTACAAACTCTGCTTTTGACAATTCGGGGAAATGAAGCAGGGGTAAAACACTGCCGGTTTCTAAGGTGCTTTCTGTAAAATACATCTCACCGGCTTTCTTGTTAAATTTCTGAAATGACTTTTGCATATTCACTCCTTCAAAAAGCCTTCTTACTATGGATCACTCTTTTTCCTGCCAATTTTCCAAATTTTCCTTTGTAAAACCTCTTCAAAAAGCATTTTTTATATGAATCCACTCTTCTTTTTGACCCTCTCCTTGCCCTAAGATAGCAATTACGTCAAAACGGCTTAGCACCGACTCCGTCCTATGGCGTAAATTATAATAGGTCGCCGCTTTCCGAATACGAAACTGTTTTTTGAAATTTACGGTTTCCAAAGGATGTCCGCCCCTCTTGTCTTTCCTGTATTTTACTTCCACAAACACCAGACAGCAATCATCCTTTGCAATCAAGTCGATTTCTCCCACAGGCGTGTAATAATTTTGTTCCAATACGAAAAACCCTTTACTCTCCAAATAAGCCTTTGCCGCAGCTTCATACAAGAAACCTGTTTTTTTACTTGTATTTGTTTTGGAACGCCTGCTTTGGTTTTGACTCATATTGTTTTTTGCTTCTCCTTTTGTTTCGCTAAAATCCCTACTACTTTATTTTCTCTCGCAGGCTATCCATACTATTGACAAAGACCAGTATTTCTGCCACCACTTCATACAATTCTTGGGGAATCATGTCACCGATTTCAAGGCGAGATAGGGTATTCGCCAACTTTTCATCCTTGTGCACGGGAACATTTGCTTCCTTGGCAGTTTCAATAATGCGGTCGGCAATCAGACCCTTACCTGTGGCAATGATTTTCGGTGCTTCTTCTCCCGGCTGATAACCTAGGGCTACTGCTGTTTTTCTTTTTTCCTTGCGTATTTGTGCCATAGATTTATCCTTTCCCGTCACGCTATGATTCTGCGAATCATCTTCCCTCCGAGGGATGTGCACGCCCCCGTTTGGTATTATTCGCTTTCGCTCACCGCAAGCGGCACGGGCATAATGTCTATTGACATTACGCCATCATATCAAAAGAATATCGCTTTAATTTCCCTACGTGTTTTTCTCGTTCCAAGAAATCCTCTACAAATTCCTGCTTTTCCACTCGCTTTTGCATATTGATAGTACAGGGATAACCCATTTCCTCTAACCGCCGCTCCAGTTGTGGGGAATGTTCCTTGATCAGGCGATGGGCAATGTCGTCTGACAAATAAAAATTCGTTGTCACATGACCTCCAAACAGCTTGATATGAACATCTGTAGTTCCCAAATGCTCCAGATCCAAGTGCAGCAGCGCCGTCAATTCCCCCTCTTTGTTTCGCAAGTTTTTCTTGTTGGTATAGACATACAAGTCCGCATGGGCATTCTGATTCGCCATTTTAAGCGGCAACTGCACAAACTGATACAGGTTGTTGACCTGGTTCATAAATTCCAAATTGCTGCGAACCTCCGCCACGCTTTTTCCTGCCGCAGAATTACTCTGTCCTGTGGCACGCAAAAATTCCTCTAAATGCTCCATGCCCCGTTCCATACGTTCATATAATTTCTGTACACTATTTTCCTGTGCTACGTCAGCAGGTTTTAAGAGCCATTGCTGCTGTATCCCTTCCTTAAGCAATGTCTTAAATTCTTTCCTGGAAAACAAATCCGCCAACAACTTGGGGTCTTGTATTCCCTGCTGATTCAGGGTGTCAAAAACAGCTTTTAACAATTCCTTGGGTTCTAAATTGGTATTTAATGCTCCATTTACAAATACTTCCTTGTTGTTTCCCATGCCCGGAAATTTCAGCAAGGCCTCCTGTAAATTCTTGGCCTGCTCTCCTGATAAGAGATTGCCCAATGCCTGTGGATTCTGCGGCTGCTCTTTGGAAATGGTTTTTATCCCTTCCTCTTGCAGGAGTGCCGCTTGCTCCCCTGTCAGAACTGCGGCTTTTGTTTGCAGATTTTCTTTCCCTTGAAGGTTGTCGATACCCCCCCCCATTTCTGCTGTCGAGTTCCCCGACTTTATCGCCTGTTCTAAATTAGCTAGGAGTGTCGCTGCTTCCTTTCCTTTTCCTGCAAGTTCCAGATTGGTTAGGAGTGTTGCCGCATCTTTTCCCTTGCCTGCTCCCTCTAAAGTGGCTAGAAGTGCCGCTGCTTCTTTTCCTTTCCCTGCAAGTTCCAAATTGGCTAAAAGTGCCGCTGCTTCTTTTCCTTTTCCTGCAAGCTCCGGATTGGCCAAGAGTGCCGCCGCTTCCTTTCCCTTGCCTGCTCCCTCTAAATTAGCTAAGAGTACCGCTCCCTCCTTGCTTTCTGCTGTGGTCTCTTTTCCGAACAATTTACCTGCAACATCTTCCCCCGGAGCTGATAACAACTGTTCCGTCAGCGCAAGCATTTCCGAAGGAGAACGAACCCCCTTTAGCAAGGCATCGGGCAAGCCCTCCACAATCTGACCCAAACCGGTTAGGAGAGATGTCTGCCCCTGTTTGTAATTTTCAAACTGGCTTACCATGGATTCATTGATGGGAAACCCCAAGTTTTTCATCTGCACCAGGCTTTGTACATCTACTCCGCTAAAATTTTGTGCTATCCTTGCCATGGACAAAAGGCTTGCCTTATCAATGGGCATCTGGTTTTGCATCATGGAATTGACCATGGCAAGGTTTCGCTGATTGAGCGCTAAACCTGCCGCAGACAATGCCGAAGACAAGGTGGGGTTTTGTGCGCCCTCCAAGGAAACCGGGCGAATCACCGTCTGCTCCGCTGTTCCTGATTTCACCTCAAACAGCATGGTTTCTCCCTGCTTTAGCGGAACTGAATTTTCTATTTTTGCCGATATGGTCTGGCCGTTGCTTAATAACAGCTGCGCCTGTCCGTTGCGAACACGTGTAACCGTTGCCTCAAATACACTACCTGCCGCAGCACTTCCGGAAATTCCGGATATGGCGGTGCTTGCCTTTGCACCTGCCACATTGCTTGCCCCCTTAGGAGATTCGCTTGTGCCACTCTGTATGGTACTTTTTTGGTATTGAGAAATTCCGTCCACCGCTGCCCTCCGTTCTTGTAGCTACTGCACTTATATAAACTTCGTAATAAAACTCTTCCTATGAATAGGGCTTGCTCCGTATTGCTTTAAGGCGGCAATATGCTCCGCCGTGCCATAGCCCTTATTTGCGGCAAATCCGTATTCCGGCATTATCTTATCGTACTCCTCCATCAAGCGATCCCTTGTAACCTTTGCCACAATACTGGCTGCGGCAATGGAAACGCTCTTTGCATCCCCGCCTATGATGGGTACCTGTCGAATGGATACTTGTGGAATGGAAACTGCATCATTTAATAATATATCGGGTATTATGGACAAATTCTGTAGAGCGTTTCTCATGGCTTCGTACGTGGCCTGCAAAATATTGATTTCATCGATTTTCTGGGGGCTTGCCATACCAATTCCATATCCAATCGCCGCCTTTGTGATGACCTCATATAGCTCTTGCCGCTTCTTGGGACTTAATTTCTTGGAGTCATTCAAATACAAAATCTCTTGATCTTTCGGCAAAATCACTGCACAGGCTACCACCGGCCCTGCAAGAGGTCCTCGCCCCACCTCGTCAATTCCGCAAATGGCGGAAAACTCTCCATATTTTCGTTCAAAAGAGGTCATGGCAAAAGTACGTTCCCGTTCTTTCCCAAGACGTTCTATTCGCTTATTTGCCTGTGTGATAAGAGCCTTGACCCCTACCCGTTCATCCTTTTCATAAGTTCTTATAAAATCAGGCAACAGCTGATCCGCTGCTGCCTGTAAGTCTGCTCTGATGTCTGAAATGCTTTTTTCCATAGAACTATTTCCTTTCGAAAGGAACCTGATTGCCGTATAATTCGTAATAGTGCTAGGCAAGATTTCGACGGCAATATAAACTTGCAAGCATTACTGATGTCATTACTGGTGTTTGACAAAACCGAATTGACTGATTGGCCAAATCCGAATCCACACCTTACCAATCAGCTTGTCTTTTGCTACAGGCCCTACCGTAGGATCTCGACTATCTCTGCTGTGATTTCGGTTATCTCCCATGACAAAATATTCATCGTCCTTAAGAACAATTTTTCCTGCCGCAGTTAAGCGTGTTTCTTCCTTGATTACCTCTTTCCCGTAATTTTCCTCTAAAACCTGCCCATTGATGTAAATCTTTCCTTGTTCATCCACATGAACCGTTTCTCCCGGAAGCCCAATAATACGCTTGATAAAGTATTGATCCCCATGTGGAAATACAACAATGTCAAAACGCTTTGGATTGCCGATACGGTAACTTAATTTGTCCACAATCAAGTTATCCTTGTTATGCAGGGTGTCCTCCATGGACTGCCCGCTAACCTCGGTACGCTGTCCGACAAAATGAATAATCAGATAGGTGAGGACGATAACCGCTAAAATATAGAGTACGAAACTTAAGATTTCACTACCTATGCTTTTTTCTCCTTTGGGTGGTTCCGGTTTTTTCTTTTGTTTGAATGGCCAATCTTGTCTTGGATCTTCATTATAATCTTCCTCATTATAGTCTTCCATGTAATTCTTCCTTTCGTTATCTGTAATGCCATAAGCTCTAATTCTAAGATTGTATCGGTCTTTCCAAGCTGATTCTACCAAGCTTTCCGCCTCGAAATTCTTCTAACAAAAGCTTTGTCGCCTTCTCTTCATCAAATGCCCCGCCCTGCTTTAGGCAGTTGCGGCTTTTGGCAATTTCAAACAACAAAGTAATCGGCTCTTGCTCCTCTGCGATACCGTAACGAGCAGATAATTCACCCGCACATTTCTCTTTCAAAAATGCCAGTAGCTCTAGTGCCAGTTCTTCTCTATTTAAGATTTCATCTTTTACCGATCCGATTAACGCCAGATTTCGCCCTACGATTTCATCCTCAAATTTCGGCCATAAAATACCCGGCGTATCCAAAAGTTCAACCCCTTTATTTAAGCGAATCCATTGTTTGCCCTTTGTAACTCCGGGCTTGTTTCCTACCTTTGCTCCCGCCTTACCCACATAGGTATTGATAAATGTGGACTTTCCTACATTCGGGATACCCACCACCATAGCTCGCACCGGGCGGTTTAAGATGCCTC
Organism: Clostridia bacterium; assembly: GCA_026000755.1. Lineage (GTDB taxonomy): Bacteria > Bacillota > Clostridia > Lachnospirales > Lachnospiraceae > BNZC01. The sequence continues at coordinate 43,133 of BNZC01000006.1, read as the reverse complement.
GTTTTCGATCCCGCTCTCTCTTTTCTTCCGCAGCTTTGGCAATCAAGGCACTGACTGCTTTCATATTGCCTCGATTTCTGGAATCAATTTTTAATACCAGAAATCCGCGTTCCTTAAAATGTGTACTCCAAGCTTCATTGCAAGCTTCATTTGCCAAATCCGCTTTATTTAATAGAATCAAACGGGCTTTATTTTTCCCCAATTCATCAATGTCCGGGTTTCGGCTGCTTCTTGGTATCCTTGCATCCACTAACTCAATCACCAAATCAATGAGCTTCATATCCTCTTGCATCTGCCGCTTGGCCTTGGTCATATGACCCGGATACCATTGTATATGCATTACTTTAAGCCCCCAATTTTCGTGAAAGGCGCAATGATAAACCATGCCTTTCCCTTGATATATTCCCTTTTTATATTTCCAATATTGGCGTAACGACTGTCCTCACTGCTGTTTCGGTTGTCTCCCAACACAAAGTATTCATCTTCGCCTACGGTAACAGGCTCCTCCGCCAGATAGGCATTTTCAATGAGGGGGCGAGGATTCACATCTACAAACAGCTCGTCATTGACGTAAATCTTTCCGTCCTTTATTTGCACCGTATCCCCGGGAACAGCGATCACACGCTTGATGGAGTAGTGGGATTGCTGATTGCCATTTGGTAAAAAAGCAATGATGTCATTTGCTTTTGGCTGAATGAGGTGAGGGATAAAACGGTTTACCAACACCTGATCTCCATTATCCAAAACAGGATACATGGATTGCCCTGTCACCGGCACACGAACCCCAAAAAAATAAACCAAAATGCCGGCAAGAGCTATGACAATCAGTATTTCTCCTGCCCAAATTGCCACTTCTTTTACGATGCGCCCGCCGTTCTTATCTCCGGAACGGGGTCGCCTATAGCGTCTTTTTCTGTTTCGCACTTATCGTCTTTCCTATTCGTTATCACCTATTTAAGTAACAATAAGGCTGCTGCACTCTTGCAACAGCCCCTTTGTATGATTACTTTGTTACACGTTCCCGAACTTTCGCCCTCTTACCTACACGTTCTCTTAAGTAGAACAGTTTTGCTCTCCTTGCTTTACCACGTCTGATAACCTCTACCTTCTCCACGTTGGGAGAATGGATGGGCCAAGTCTTTTCTACGCCGATTCCGCCGGAAGACTTTCTTACCGTAAATGTAGCACGGCTTCCTGTTCCTTGCTTCTTTAATACAATGCCCTCAAAGACCTGTATTCTCTCACGGTTACCCTCCTTGATCTTCGCATAGACCTTAACGGTGTCGCCTTCGCGAAATACCAAGGGATTCTCCCTCAGCTGTTCCTTTTCGATGTTACGGATAATTTCTGTTGCGTTCATTCTTACTAACCTCCTGATTTGTCAGATGTTCTTGCTACACCGATAAGTTCCAAGCGACAATAAGCTTTACTACTGTCTGCTCTTATTTTATTTATAAAAATCGGCTCTGTAACAGAGGACCATCCGTATCTTGCCCATCTCTTGGGCTGTATTATTGTTCACAATAAATTATTCTACCATAAAGAAATGAAATAGTCAAGCTTAACAAATAGAGAAAATTTCCAAAGATTCATATGTTACTGTTCAGAGGTAACCGTTCCGCAAGGTGTTTTTCGAAGAAAAACCCGCATTGTTCATGCACCAAATCGCAGTTTTTGGCGATTAAGCCCTGTACTTTAGGGCGATACTTACCGAACGTTCTTTGTTCGGTAAGGTGTCCCGTGCATAATTGTTACTGTTCTTGGCGCTATTTCTTATTATTGAAACTGCCCAACTATATGCCCGTCGGTTAAATCTAAGTGGTAGTACCATATGCCATCCGTGATGAGTCCACGGGCAACCATACCGTTCCAGTGCAGGTATACCGGACGGTTCTTAGAATCATAGCTCCACTGCGAATTGACTAAGCTGCCATCTGCATTGGCATAGCCTAAGTCCCTGCCATCGCTGAACCAACCATTGTGTTCTAATACACCACTGTTGTTGAGGTAAACAGGATTATTATTTCTGTAGGTCCATGTATTCTTCCAAAAATAACCTTCGTTGCCGAAATAGTAGGTGCCCATAACGCCTGCACTGCTTAAGTCCGCCCACTGATTAAACAATTCGTGTCCATTTCCATCGAAATAGATGGGTTGGCGTGTGTCCGGGTGATAGTTCCAACCACCTCTCGCAGGTGTGCTGTCAAACTGTGCATAGTAGGTATACGTACCATCGAATACGAACTTGTTTACGATAGGTGTATCGCCGTTGTAAAGCTTGCCATCAGCCTTTAAGGTCCCCACAACATGGTTCTCCGAACCGGTACCGGAATCAACCACCGCACCAATTGCCAATACTGTTACAGGGATAGTCACGGTATCGGTGTAGAGCTTGTCTTTGGAGACAATTTTTGCAGTTAAATACACCACTGCATTGGGAGATCCTTTCGCAGGTCTTGTAACCGCCCCTGCATCCTTAGCAGCAACACTAACAGCCGTATCGTTCGAACTCCATGTAATGTCCACGGAAAATCGCCCTTTTTTTTCTGCCTTTTCTGCGCTTGTGTCGGAATCATACGCATAGCTTCCGAATTGCAGACTCGTCGGTAAGTTCAGTGTATATACTACTCCGTTCTGGTTCGTGTTGGAAGCCTTGATCAAATCCCAGTTTACTGCATTCACCGCTGAGATCACGGCCTCCTTGTAATCGGCCGCATCCTTTTCCAAGACTTTTACCTCTATCGTTTTCTGTCTCGTGGTCGCACTGCCGTAGGCTGCGTTGTTCACGCGAAGAGTAGCCGTCAAGGTGCTTGAGGCTGCGCCGGATCCGATATTAGGTCGTATAACAATACCCGATGCTGAAACAGGTCCTGTAGTTGACCAGATAACTTCAACCGCCTGTCCTAATGCTGAAATCGTCGTAGGCAAATTAAGGTTGTTTGTCACTTCATTCTGTGTACGATTATTCGGTCTCCATGCAGTGTTAAGACTGGCACTTGTTTTGATCAAATCCCAGTTGATTTGTCTCTCCGCTTCGTCAAGAATACGTGCTGCCGTCAAATTCGACGGACTAACCAAGCCTCCTTTTGCACGTTTCATCTCTGCAACAGATCTGGCATTATTTGAATCCCCTTGGTTGATGGAAGAATAAATGGTCAAGTTTGGCGTATTCACAAAGGCATTCACGCCAACCTGTGGTTCCTGAAAGCCATAAAAATTGCCGATCTCGTCCATATCACCTGCAGCAGGTATGTCTATGCGCGACAGGTTCGTAGTACCGTAGAAAGCTTCCGCATCGATATATACATAACCTCCACTCTTCTCTTCCCCGGAAGTTCCATTCGTGGGACTCCCCAGAACGTAGTCCGTAGGCGGCGTATATCCTTTGCCATAGCTTGGCAGCGAAATTTTAACGGTTTGAACACTACTAACATTTTTAAGTACCTTGCTTGAAATTATTGTATCAACTTTTACCGTACCATCTCCGTCAATGCGTCCTGTAGTCGTGCCGAAAGTTACGTTTTTTAGGTTTGGTATGCCTGCAAACGGACTCTGACCCGATGCATTTGTATCAACCTGTAGGCCGCTTGGAATAGTCAAACTACCTATGCCGGTTCCTTTGAATGCATCTGCTCTCACTATATCAATATCCGTAAGATCTGCGGAGGTAATGGATGATGCACCGTTCAAGAGGTTCTTAGGTACCACATTGCCTTTCAGCCAAGTTTTGTCAAATGCTGTCCCGGAAAATCCGGACAAAGCATTGGGTTTGAAAGTAAGTTTGTTCGAATCTTTGATGTTATAAAAGGCAGTTATTTGCGAACCTTGGAATGCGTATGCTTCAAAGGTAGTGGTACCGATTGGACTTAGTAAATCGTCCACGTCAATTGTGCCGGAGAGTCCGGAGTTCTTAAAAGCTTCTTTTGCGTATGTGATGTTTTTTCCCGAAAGAGTTGTTCCTAAAAACGTCTTGAGTGCTCCCAAAACTTCCGGATCACTAGCGTTATTCAGTTTGGCAATTCCGCTGATTGTACCGTTGGTAGAATAAGTCACTTTGATCTTTGAGTCCATATTCGGAACATTTGCAGTGTCCGCAGAGCTTAAAAACCCTGTAAACGGCAGGAAGCCGACACTAAGTGCCACTGTTAAGAAAATTGCCAGAATTCTTTTTGTTTGTTTTTTGTTCTTCATGTTTGTTTTCCTTCCGTGTTTTACATGATTTTCATAACTACAGATACAGACGTAACCATTTCCTCTCAAAATCCAAATTGTATTCTTTATTTTACCTTATTTTTCCTTTGAAGGCAAGTCCTAAAACAAAAAAATTCACATCAAAAGCATGAAATAAATTTTATTTTTGCATATAATAACCAAAAGAGCAAAGCAGGAGCCGCTTATGCTTACAGAAAAACCATATGACAGACAAAAAGCCTATGAATACGCAATGACTTGGGCTTTGGGCAGAAATCCGCAGTATTTTAATTTTACCGGAAGCGGAGGGGACTGTACAAATTTTATTTCTCAATGTGTCTATGCCGGAAGTGGTGTGATGAACGAAAACACTTCTGAGGGTTGGTATTATCATTCACCGAAACATCGTGCGCCGTCTTGGACTTCTGTGTTTTATTTTTACGACTTTATGATAAACAATAAAGGACGAGGGCCTTATGCAAGGCAGATTCCGGCGGAAGCGGCGGAGATTGGAGATGTGATACAACTGGGCAATGAAAACGGTGTTTTCTATCATGCCTTATTGGTGAGCGGGTTCATTGATCATACCATTTTAGTTTGCGCCCACACAGACGATTCTCAAAATCGTAGATTGGATACCTATTACTATTCCGTGGCTCGCTTTTTGCATATTCAGGGGGTGCGGCATTAGTGGCTACCGGGCTAAAATATTACCATTTGCTCCATAGCCTCGCTTTCCATTCTCCGAAAAAAGTCTAAAACATATCATCAAAAGCAATCAATCGAATGTTATCGCTCGATTTTTTCTGTGTAGCAGAAGTGAATCCGCTTTTTGAGAAAAGATAATAATAATTTTTCTCATAGCCGAACATCTCACTTTTTTCAATCAGCACATCAATGATACTCTCGCTCATCTTCGCATTTGTCCATTTGCATTCGCAAAATATTGCATGGGTTTTGTCCTTGCTATATGCCAGCAAATCAATCTCCTGCTCGGTGCGACGATTCGGATTCGTCCCCCACCAACGACCGCAATCTGACTGGGTATACACGATTTTCTCTAATCATGTTTAATGTTTTAATTAAAGCGATAAACAAACGAATATATAAAAACAATCCTACCAATCCACTCATAAATAATATTTCAATAAATACGGAATGGGTATTACAATAAAGAAATGTCATAAAAACTATTGACAAGTCACTCAATTCCTTACCGGTTCAAGCGCAATATAATCCTCGACTTCACGCAAAACACCTTGCTCACCCGTTAAGTGAAATGGTTCGTAACCATCAAGCAAAAATCCCAACACATCACACTCGTCATCAAGCTTTACATAATCCATCGGAGTAATGCCATGTTTGCGAATATAAAGATTCGATATTTGAATTTGAAGATATGTTTCTTGGTTTAGCATTTTACACCTCCGTCCAATGTTCCCAATCGCCGCATTGCTCCGAGTTATACATATCCAAAATGTACTCCGCACTTTCCAAATGAAGATAAGATTCCGGCTCCAACAACAAGTCATAGGTTTTGGTCATCATCAATTTCCGTATTGCCTCCGTCAGAGTAATGTTTTCACGCTTCGCAATTATCTGCGTCAATCGTGTTGCAAGTATGTCTTGACACAATTCTATGCTCTTACTTTCTTCTCTCATTGCAGCACGCTCCTTTCCTTGAACACAAGAAGATTTGCGGCACGCTGTGTTCCAAAAAAGAACTGACACGGCAAATGCTCCGGATGTATGCGGCGTAGGAAAAAGTTTATTGCCTCATCACTATCAATCTCGCCAAACTCTCCCGCCATATAGAGTTGTGCCGTACGCGAAGTCACATCGTTTGCCGTTGCACCAATTACGACATCATAGTCGTGTTGCGGCGTTTCATTTGTACGGTTCAAGACGATGAATTGAACCCATTCTTTGTTTGCATCGTCGAATCTTTTTACATTTAGATTGTTCAGTTTTATTTCGTCCAACTCGAACGTATAAAGCCAGGGTATAACCTTTCTGCTTATACTACGTCGTGCAAGACGGCGCAGTTCAATGTCACGATTGCGTAATGCGAGATTGCGGGCGTGTTCGTACACCTCTGTTGCATAGAACCCTTTCCCAAAATCCTTAAATGGTTTGCCTCTTGTTACGTCAATCGTCGTAAAATCGTGGGTTGTGCCGTGGTAGAGTATCATCTGTTTACCTCGTTATTGTTGTATATTCTGCCAAAATATCGTCCAATGCCATCCAATCCGGGAAAGCAAGTCGATTCATTGATACCAAGAAGTGGCTTGTCAATAGTTTTTGTGATATTTTTTTGTTATAATATTCATTCCGTGACTACCTATTTTGCCTCAGTCATTTAATCCGTTTTCACCTCCTCTCTGCTTGTCTATTTCTTTCTCTTTTACTCTGCATCTGTTATGACAGTCAGGCATACTTCCGATTTTACACCTATTTTCTGCTTTTGCCTGCTTTCTTTTGGTGTCATGAAATTTAAGGAACCATGTATTCTTTCGTTGTTGTACCACCATACCCACTCATCTAATTTTTGCTGCAAATCTTGTAGGCTTTCAAATGTTTCGCCATATACAAACTCAGTTTTTACAATGTCGTACATTGACTCGACTACTGCATTGTCGATGGGTGTTCCTTTCCGGCTCAGCGAACGTTCTATCCCAAACGTCTTCAAAATCGCTTCTATTATTTCGTTCTTAAATTCAGAGCCTCGGTCTGTATGAAACAGTCCAATGTTCCTCAAGTCTTCTTTCACGGAATAAAATGCCTGCCTTACAAGTTCGGCATCTTTGTATGCACCTGCCGCATGACCTATGATCTCTCGGTGGGATAATTCTACCAGTAGGCAGATGTAATGCCATTTCTTATTCACATCTACATAGGTCAGGTCGGATACCACTACTTCCAAAGGCTGTTTATCTTTGAAATTTCGTTCTAGCTTATTGCCCGTGCAGTCGTTGTTTACCGGTGCAGACTTTTGTTTGTGGCGTCTTAAGCAATAACTGGATACTAAGCCGTATTTCGTCATAATACAGCCAATCCGATGCCTGGAGATCACATAGCCTTTCCGACGCATTTTCTGTTGTATCTTCACCTGTCCGTAGTTTTTTCTGCTTGCATGAAAGATGGCAATGACTTCGTTTTCAGCCTCTGTATCAGGTTTTCGTGGGTGAGCTTCGTAATAATAAAGGGTTCGAGCCAATCCAAGGCATTTGCAAAGTCCTGTTATACTGTACTTTGACTTTAGTGCGGTGACAATGGCTGCCTTGTCTGCGTTGCTCATTGTTTTGACATTATCACCATGGCTTTTTTTAGAACATCAAGTTCCATTTCCAGCTGACGATTTTTCTTGCGGAGTTCTATCCGTTCCTTCTCCGCTTCGCTTCGGTTGTCCGCAAGGCGGAAGCTTCCGCTTTGCTCTGACATTTTGCACCAATTTAGCAGAGAGCTATGTGACAGACCGTATTCTCTTGCCACTTCGGTAGCCTTTCTTCCTGATTTTACGATTTGTACTAACTGTGTCTTAAACTCGTCCGTATAAACGGGCTGTTTCTTTTTTGTATCTGACATTTTCATTTCCTCCATACGATGTTTTTATTATACCTTACGGAAGGATATATTGCAAGCTTTATTTGTCATATTAAGTATAGCATATTCAATAGAGATTTTATACCAAAACTTACTCTTTCTATGAGAAATTCCAAAAGCAATTAAAAATATACCTATTAACATCGAAATAACCATTACAAAAAAAAACATTTTATTTGCTCCTTTCAAGATGAACTACTTTATCATGACGGTTAGCCACTTCCAAGTCATGAGTTACAGTAATAATAGTAGTCTTAAATTCTTCATTCATCTTAAAAAGTAAATTTATAATTCTTTCTCTATTCTCCACATCCAAAGATGCCGTGGGTTCATCAGATAAGATAATTTGAGGTTTCATAATTATTCCTCTAGCAAACACCGCTCTGGATTTTTCCCCACCAGAACATTCAAGTGGCTTCTTTTTTAATATAGATTTAATCTCAATTGCATTAATTACATTTTCAAAATACTCTGGCTCAAAAAAATTTTTTTCAGTTCCTGCATAAAATAAAGGTAGTTTGATATTTTCTTCAATCGTCAAAGAATCGATTAATGCTGACTCTTGAAGGACAAAACCAACTTTTTGATTTCGCCATTGCGCTAACTCACTTGCGTGTAAGTTATCAGTTAGCGAACCAAAAAGAGTATATTCACCACTATAATCTGTATCGAGCAATCCAATAATATTTAGCAAAGAACTTTTTCCTACTCCAGATTCTCCAACAATGGCAATTTTTTCACCAGCTTTAACTTCAAGTTTAAAATTATTCAAGATTGAAAGCTGCGTCTTCTTTTTCTTATACACTTTCTCTCGTATACTTAAATCAATAATATTCGTCATTGTAATACCCCCAAAGAAATTGGAATTTTTTTGATCTTCCTCAACATGATTTCAACAATAATCATTCCAAATATAATATCAAAAAGGAATACTACCAATAAAGCAAACCAATCCATTCCTATTAAACCAAATAATCCATAAGTGACAAAGGCAGCGTCTTTTCTTAACCAACTTCCGTATCTACTATAAGCAGTGATAAAAAAAATAACTATCAAATTAATAGAGAACAATATCCCAAAATAACTATATAATATTTTTCTTAACTTTGAATAACTTAATCCAACTAATAAATTAATTGTGAAGTCTTTCAACATTAAACGAATACTGACTAATGCGTTCCAAACAGAATGACAAATTATAATTACGACCAAAATCAATGTTATTATAGACATGATTTTTAATGAATGCAGATAATATTCATTAAAATAATCAAAATTTTCCTTTTGACTAAAAAAATTAAATTTCAAACCTAGATTATCTTGCATAATCTCACTTAAATTCGTCACTTTTTCTTTTGTAGTTTGAAGAATTATAATATCCATGAGTCCATTCAATTGAAGATCAATATTTGCATGCGTAATAAATTCTTGATTCACAGGCAAAAAAACCGAAAAATTATAGTAGTTCTTTGAATTGAGAGCATGAAAATTAGAATGATATGCATTTTGTTTCAAAACACCCTGAACTTTTAGAGTCATTGATTGCTCAAGCACAGGAAGCTCAATTTTTATTGTCGAACCCATAGGATATGTTTTACTTAGCCCTTTTCCTACCAAAACAGGTATTTCTTTGTCCTTATTGAATTGGTAATCAAAATTCAAATCCGTCCCTTGTGAAAGTTCAAATTGATTTAATTTATAATATTCTTCATTCATATAACTAAATGATATTTCCATATCATCATTGTTAGGTAAGGAGGCAATAAATCCATCTGTATAAAAAGCATATTTGAAATTGTTATTTAAATAGTCATATACTTTTTGTGTTCCATTTTCTGCAATTGCATCCATGTCAATATTACTATCTGGGTTCAAGTTAGCAATGTAAGTGCCTTCTTGATTCATACTTTTTACTTCTTGATACCCTTGAAAAGTTGACAAAATTAAGCGAGTAGCAGTAAAAATTGTATAATTCGCCATAAAAAATAACAGAATCATAGCTATACTAAATATCACTTTTCTTAAAAATATTTTTGTAATAAAAAACTCAAAAAGTTTCATATTTCCCCACCCGTACTGCACTAATTAATATATATATGACAAAAATACAAACTAAGTAAAGATTGCTGATTAAGTTGAAATTTAAGTAGATATTTATCGCTATTGATAGAAGATAAACGAATCCTAATATCATCAGGCATTCCAGAGTATACCGAATAGTAATATTTAATATAGTATCTCCTACAAGTATTCTACAATATATTTCTGTTTTTTTTCTATGTAACATTTGATAATGAAAAACCACCACAATAAATGTAAATAAAAAATTAATTAGGGTTTGGTAATTCATAAAATTTTCCAAAAACGCCTTTAAAATATATGAATCCACACTTAAACTCTTTACATAATCAAATATTAAATTCAAAGAAAAACAAAATAAATATGTAATACATAATTCAAATCTATCAACAAATCTAAATAAGGATCTTCTCATACTTCCTCCTTAAAACTTAACCACTATGCAATCTTTACTAGCTAAGGAGTTTCTAAAAAATTTAGCTTTGTATCCTAGGCACAAGCGAATTAACACACAAACTTCCCACCTCTATGTTCTGATTGCGGGTGGGAAGTTTGTGATTAACACTATAAAACTTGAAACAGATACAAAATTATTTTTGGTGATCTATCACAAAGTTGCGTAGCTATATAATATTCAATTTCTACTAGATCATATTCGGCCGGCTGAGTAAAGAAAACTTTAGCCATGATGTGTTTCTCTCCGTTTTTCCAAACGTTCACGCACTTCATCAAGCGGACTGATTTTGCCTTCTTCCATTGCCTTGTAACCTTCACCTATTAAACGGTATAGTTCTAAGCGATTTGTTTCTTCTTTCATTTTTTCATCAAATACCGGCTGTTTTACTGCTAACATCTAAAATCACGACCTTTCCGAAACATTGCTTACATTACCATGGCGAGCGACGAACATTGATAATGATTCGTAGAACCATTATACCACGAGTGTGACCTCGCTTCGCTGGGTCAGACCCCGCGTGAGAAGAGCGTGCTTGCACGTTCGGCGAACGACGAGTGTTGATAATGGTTCGCAGAGCCATTATATCACGAATCCACTCAAATTACTACAATTTTTTCAATTAAATTATTTTATGTAAATTGCATGAAATAGGTCTGCTTCGCAAATAGAACAAATTTTTCGATACTTGCGACCCTTCACCCATGAGAAAACGTGTTTTCACTCGCCACTCTCTTTTTATAAATCTGCTCCCCCAAATCCTCGCCACCCGGTACGCCAATGGCATCGGCTCGGCAATGTTGGCAATGACGAAACACTTGTATGTACTTCTCTGCTTCACTACGTGCGCTGTCAATTTCTCCACATTCCGGCGGAGCGTGATCCGCCAGTTCATGTTGAGGAATCAGTGGAATGATATTGTATAGACTCGCTCCCGCCTCCTTCACCGCTTTCGCAATTTCACCGATATGATCGCCGTTAATTTTCGGCACTAACACCGTATTGACCTTTACAATCATGCCTGCCTTTGTAACACGCCTTATGCCTTCTAATTGATTCGCTATCAGGATGTTTGCCGCTTCTTTGCCTTTTATCACTTTAGAATGATACGTGATTCTGTCATTTAGTTTGACCAAGGTATCCGCATAAATATCATTTACCGTTACCGTCAGCGTATCAATGCCGATTTCTATCAGTTCCTCGGCTCGTTCGGGTAGGAGCAATCCATTGGTACTCATACACTTGATGAGTTTTGGAAATTCACGCTTCACCAAGCGAAAGGTTTCTAAGGCATAGGGCGTCGCCAGTGTATCGCCGGGACCCGCTATGCCAACTACTGTTATGTCAGGCGACAGAAAGACTGCTTTTCGCACCACTTCTAAAGCCTCTTTGGGTGTAATGATTTGTGCCGTTACGCCGGGGCGTTGTTCTAAGGAATTGATGGATCGTTCACAAAACTTACAGGCAATGTTACACCCCGGACTAACGGGAAGGTGGATACGCCCCTTGTTGTTTGGTTTTCCCAGAGAAAAACAGGGATGACTTGCCTTGATTTCTCGTATCGAATGACTCATATCAAAACCTCCCTTTCCGAAAAAAAGAGAGGACTTACTTTGGTTTCTCGTATAAAACGGCTCATGCCAAGACCTCCCTTTCCGGAAAATAATGTGCCTGATTTTGTGCAAATTCTTCTAATATTTCCTCTGCAATGCCACGCACCTCAAACACCCGCATACCTTTTTCAATCAGGTAGGTAGAGGCACCTTCCCCTATTTTCCCTACAATGACAGCTTCGCAGTCAGACAATATGGCAAGGATATTGTCAAAGGCACTTTCATTGTGCCCGAATTGATTACACGCCGGCGTAACCTGCCTTGATTCTATGAATTGATAGTCGCCATTTTCAATATCCACAATATGAAATTCCCTTGTGTGTCCGAAATGCTGATGAATTGTTTTTCCGTCAGTGGTGGATACTGCTACTCTTGCCATGGTAAATTCTCCTCTAAAACTCTACTTCATATCGTCATTTGTCAGCTTCGGTTTGATATTCTCTAAAATGCAGGTTTATACATTATCTAAACTTCTACTTCATGCCGCCATTTGTCAGCTTCGATTTGATATTTTCTAAAACACAATCTTAAATATCATCCCCTTCGCCCTTTACAATGCCGCTTTCTACTTCCATGATTTGATCCGACCATTTGGCTGCCCAGTCCTTTAGCTGCTGGGAATCAAGAGGTGCAGGGGTGACAGACACCTCATGTTCGGCAATGCGTTTCGCCAGGTTTCGGTAAACTGCCGCCTGATCAGAATCGGGCGCGGCTTCTATGGTGGTTTTTCCCGACAATTCACTCTTGGTAACGGTTAAGGAGCGAGGAACATATTCCACCACCTGTGTCTGGGTGCGTGTCACAAAATCGTCAATGATACGTTTTTGTATGGGTTGTGTAATGGAATTTGCAATCACCCCCCCCAATAATGCACCACCGGAATTGGAGTATTTTTGAATCCCCTTAAACAAATTATTTGCCGCATAAATTGCCATAAAATCAGAGGACGATACCGTAAATACGTGCTGTGCGATGCCCTCCCGAATGGGTACTGCAAAACCGCCGCATACCACATCACCTAAGACATCATAAATCACATAATCTAAATCCAGTTCATCAAAGATTTTTTGTTGCTTTAAGAGCTGAACTGCCGTTGTAATTCCTCGCCCCGCACAGCCAACGCCGGGAGCAGGTCCACCCGCCTCTACGCAGTAAATGCCGTTATAGCCCTGAAAGATAGCTTCGTGAGCATCCACGCTGCCCTTTTCCCGCAAAAGATCCAATACGGTTGGAATATAGGTGCCGTCACGTAAGGTATTTGTGGAATCCGCCTTAGGATCACAACCAAACTGCATGACCTTAAATCCCATATCCGACAGGGCAGCACTTAGATTTGATGTGGTGGTGGATTTCCCAATTCCGCCTTTTCCGTAGATTGCAATTTGTTTTAATTTTTTACTCATAATAATACTCTCTCCTTTTTTATGTCAAGCACTTTTTATTTGTAATAGCTTATTTACTAATCGTACCGCCCCTATGGCACATTCGGCATAGCCGTCTGCTCCAATTTCCTTTGCAAATTCTTCTGATAAGGGTTTCCCCCCAACAATCACCGTAAACAAATGCCGTTTGTTTTCCTGAACCAATAAATCAATAACATCTTTGATATTTCCCATGGTGGTGGTCATCAGCGTGGAAACTGCGATAACATCTGCGTGATGTGTCACCGCTTCCTCTACAAACCGCTGCGCCGACACATCTTTTCCCAAATCAATCACTTGATATCCTGCCGCCTCCAAGAACAAGGCAACAATATTCTTCCCAATATCGTGGGTATCTCCTGCCACCGTTCCAATGACCACGCAAGCTTTTTTTAACGGTTCTTTTGGAGCATTTTCTAATAAAATGGATACAGCCGTTTCCGCTATCTCCGCACAAACAAGCAAATCCGGAATGAAGTATTCGCCGCTTTCGTAGAGTAACCCCACCTGCTCCATACCGCCGCTTACGCCAATTTCGATGGCGGATAAAGAACTGAAATCAGCTCGAACAATCTCTTTGGCAATTGCTGTGGCAGACTCCTCTTCCATATCAATTATCGCCTGTGCAAGAGCGGTAAATAATAAGTTTTTTTGATTCTCTTTTCGGCTCATACCTTCATTTCCAATCACATCAGAACCCCAAGGCCTTTACAAACAATTTCTCGAAGTACTCACGATTGGAACGTTCCATCTTTTCAATTTGTTGCATACCTTTTTTCCAATCCTATCAGAACCCCAAAGCCTTTACAAATAATTTCTCAAAACCCTCGCTATTGGACAGTTCAATCTTTTCAATCGTTTGCACAAGTGCAGCCATTTCATCCCGGAAATCCGTATTGAGCAAAAATGCCGCTCCGCCTGAAGATGAGGTGTTACCCACAAAGCTTACCTTTCCCTTAAAATCGGGGGGCAACAAACCTAGATCAAGCAAACTACTTTCACTTAAATGATAGCCAAAGGAGCCTGCAATCTCCACCCGATCCACCTCCTGTGCCGTCATGTCAAGCTGTATAAGCAAGGCTTCTATCCCACTTCTGATTGCACCCTTAGCAAGTTGAATCTGACGCACATCTTTTTGTGTGAGATAGACCTCGTCTGTAATGAAAAATGCGGTCTTTCCGTCAAGTTTTCCAAGACCTTTCACCGGGGATTTTTCAGGTAAAATGAATTTTCCATTTTTTCCGATTACTCCGCTTCGCACTAATTCGCCTGTCAAATCAAGCAGTCCGCTCCCGCAGATTCCCCTTGCTTTTCCTCCGCCAATCACGCTGTAGGAAATCTGATTATCTTCATCAATGGAAAACCGCTCTAAGGCACCTTCTGCCGCCCGCATACCGCAAGTGATATTCATGCCCTCAAAGGCGGGACCTGCGGCAGTAGAAGTTGCCGCCAAGGTACCTTTACGGGCAAGTACCATTTCCCCATTAGTACCCACGTCAATAAAAATCGTTGTATCCCCTCGGGCAAATAACTGTGATGCCAGAATGCCGGAGGTAATGTCCGCCCCCACAAAGGCGGATATAATCGGCGGCAAATAAATCTTCGCAAAGGGTGAAACCGTAAGCTGATTGGCTGACACATGGGTATTCCCGACAAGCTGTGAAACATAGGGATACTGCCCAAGGGATTTTGGATCAATGCCGCAAGCCATATGAAGCATGGCGGTATTGCCGCTATAGACCAGTTTATAGATATGATTGCTGTCTATATGTGCAGTTTTTGACATTTTTTCTATCATGCCATTTAGTGCCTTGTTTAAGGAAGTTTGGAGTATTTCAATCCCATTGTCTTTTGATGCAAAATGGATACGGCTTAGCACATCTTGGGCGTATTCACTTTGGGGATTTAAGGCGTGTTCTGTTGCCAGAGATTCCCCTGTACGCAAGTCTATGAGTGTTGTTACAAGGGTGGTTGTGCCAATGTCTACGGATATACCGTAGATGGATTTAGTGGTATCGCCCTCTTCTGTTCCTACAATTCCTGTTCTGTGAATCACTTTTGTTTTACCGGCATCATAATTTTTGACAATACAGGGTTTTAAGGTGTAAGAAAAACTCTGTCCCTCCCCCAGTATTTTCATACTGCGGTTTTCCTGTTCTTTATTTTCAAGGAACACGGTAACATCTTCTTCTACGGTCGTCCGACACGCCAATACATAATCTGCTTGCTCCGATTCTAGCTTTATGCGGCATTTCCCACAAGTTCCCATACCATTACAGGGTGCTTCTAATGTAATGTTTGCAATGCGAGCCGCCTCTAGTACAGTAGACCCATCAGGTACAAATACACTTGTTGCACTATTTGAAAACTGCACTTTAGGCATGGTCTGCACCCTCCTTTTGTCTAAGAGCAATCGGCATAGTATAGACTTCGTAGTGTGTGTTTTTAGACATAAGCAACGCCCTCCTTTTCTCTAAGGGCAGTCATCATATTACAGACTTCACATTGCGTTTTCTTAATCATAACCTACCCCCTCCTTTGCCGTCGCAGTAAACGCCTTAATATTCGTAAGAGGTGTGGAAGTGGATAAGCCGCAGGCAGGAGCCAAAATATCAATCTCTTTCTGCAACAGGTGCACTACATTTGTTTCCACTTTATCGGGACTGCCAAATTCCAACAAATAGGTGCTTAGATTTCCCATGGTGGTCACGCCTGACAATTCCTGTTTTAGACTCTTTAGATCAACAAAAGCATCCACGCTTAGAGCATCCCCATGTAACTTCTGCAAGCCGGTTTTCACCATACGCACATCGCCGCAGATATGGATAATCACAGGAAGCCCCATTTCGTGAATGGCATCTGTGACTTTATTCAAATACAACACCGCATATTCATCAAAGAATTTCGGCCCTAAGATCTCCCCTGTTGCCGTGGGGTCTGCAATGGAAATCGCAGCGGCACCGTTGTCCGCCATCAAGCGTGCATAGTCAATGAGCTGCGTAGAAACATAATCAATCACCTTATGGGCATCCTCTTTTTCACGACGCAGCTGTTTGAGAAAGGTCATGGGGTCAACAATGGATGCCGCCGTAGACAAAGGACCTGTCAAACTCCCAATAGCAGGAACGTCAGGATATTTCTTTGAGAGCGTGTAAATACTTTGTACAATGGCCTCCGCTCTGGTATTTTTCGTAATTGCACCCTCGGGCAAAAAAGAAACCTCTTTCACCGATGGAAAACGTTCCGTCAAAATCTTAGGTTCGCACTCTAAGGTGCCAAAATCAATGTCACTCCCTAAAGCCTCCGCCTCTACCGTCATGCAAAATGGTATGCCGAAGTTTTCAAAACCGGTATGCTCCTGCACGGCAAATGCCAAGTCAGTCATTTCCTCTGCCGTATGGTGTGCCTTAGGTAACACGTGTCCTGTTTGATTCATAACATCCACGATTGCGGCATTCATCATGCCGCCGGGGCAAATGATGGGCGAGCGTTCTACTGCTTGCTTTTGAAACACCCGTTGTAAGCGTTCTTTGGGCGAAAATGTATCCATTTTAGATCCTTTCTTGTGACCGCTCCACCATGCTATTCACCAAACGTACCGCCTGATTGGCATTGGCGGAATAACCGTCTGCACCGATTTTATCCGCAAAGGCCTGGGAAACCGGCCCGCCGCCGACAAGTACCTTATAGTTTTGCCGGAGTCCTCGCTCTTTTAAGATTTGAATTACATCCCCCATGGCATCCATAGTGGTGGTCATAAGAGAGGAAATCAAAATAAATTCCGCCTTTTCCGCAATCGCTCGATCCACAAATACTTCCGGTGGAACATCTCGTCCTAAGTCCACCACATCAAATCCTGCGGCGGATAACATAAGTTTTACCAGATTTTTTCCGATGTCGTGGGTGTCACCTAGAATCACCCCGATAACGATTTTATACCGGGTATCTCGCTCTTCTTTTTTGATGTGAGGCTTTAAGATGTCAACACCGACATTTAACGCATCGGCACACATCAAAAGTTCCGGCACGAAATATTCTTCCTCTTCAAATAATTCTCCTGCCCGTTCCATGCCCTTTGCCAATCCTTGCTCAATGGCGGCGTAGGCATCAATACCTGCGGCAATAACCTCATTTGACAAATCAGCGGTGAGCTCTTCGTCCATATCAACAACAGCTTCCGCCAGTTGTTCAAAAAATTCCGTTTCTGTTTTTGCCATGACTACCTCCTACCTCTGTGCCACGATAACCGCAATTAAATCCTCAATCAGCGATAAGCTCCCTGAAAATCCTGCATAGCCTCGGTCTAAGACAAGACGGTTTCCCACAGGATAGCTGACACTCAAATGTCCCGCTCCCAAATCAATGGCAAATTCTCGTTCCAAGTGGCTGCCCACCACAAAGGCAGGGGAAAAGGTATCTTGAAACAGACTGTCGCTTTTTCTGGGTACCGTTTTCCAAAAATGCGTTTTGACTTCGGTGGGGTCGGATTCGTAGTACACATCAACGGGCAATTTTGTTTCTAAGCTTTCGATAATCCCTGTCACTTTTTCTTTCTGAAAATCCTCTAAATCATCGGAAATGATACAGACCTTTGGCACCCAACCCAGATCGTCCGCCAAAAATTTCGTCAATGCGGGGGCATAATTCGCATCCCCCACCACTACTGCATACCTCTGCCAATCCTGATCATTATAGGCATCTGCAAAGCGTTCCACATAATGGAAATAACGTTTTGTTTCCTTGGAAACAATTTCCTCTACCCTTGTCGTATCTTGCCCCAGAGCCTTTGCCACACTTCGGATAAATGCAGTTGTTGCGGCAGGTCCAATGGGAAACGGATTTGTCAGATAGGGTATGCCATGTATTTCCTCTAATTCTTTTGCCACACCAATTCCGTAAAACTCCGATGCCACAATGGTAAGGGCGGCATCCCCTGCATTTTGAATGCCGGATAAGGTATCCTCTTCTGTAAAAAAGGAATTGACTTCTAGGCCCAATTGCTCCAAAAGCTCACGCAATTTTAATAAATTTCCGCGCCAAAATACGTCCTGTCCGGGAACGATTCCCAAGAGATTCACTTTATTCTTTTTCTTCGTATCTTGCTTTTTGATATAATCCCGCACCAAGGCAGACAATACAATATCATATCCTCGGTATCCATCACCGTGAAATCCCCCGGTTTCTGCACCGATAATAGCAACACCCTCTTCCCGGTATTGACGAACCACCGCCTGCACATCATCGCCGATAATGTCCGCCGTACAACCTGTTAAGATAACATACAAGTTGCCTTCCACCAGTTCCACGGTACTTTTCACCTGTTCTTCCAAACGATCCAATCCGCCGAATACAATATCCTGTTCGCCGATATTGGAGCTTGGTACCGCAAGTCCACCGCAGTAGCCTGCACCTAAGTATCCTGTACTGCCGTACTGATTCCAATAAATACTGCCGCCGCAACCCATGGCTGTATGTAAAATAGGTACTACCTCAGGAAGAGCCTCAACCGTCAATAAGGC
This sequence comes from Clostridia bacterium, assembly GCA_026000755.1. Taxonomy (GTDB): domain Bacteria; phylum Bacillota; class Clostridia; order Lachnospirales; family Lachnospiraceae; genus BNZC01. The sequence continues at coordinate 24,253 of BNZC01000006.1, read as the reverse complement.
ACCGCCTAACGCACAAAAAGAGCGTGGTCTTTCGATAAAACGATTCTTCGCCATTAAAACTCACCTGCCTTTATGTATTTGAACGGATCCTCACCGTACCAATTATCACGGTAAGGCTGTCTGACATTTTTCTCTAATTTTTTATTAAATATGGTGTTTGTAAAATGCCGTTTGATACGCCTTGCAATGTCATAAGCTCCTGCATATCCGCTGTAAATACTGTTGGTTCCGTAAATGGGTAAAACGGGTACGCCGCATTTTGCCGCCCACACATTGTCGGAGTTGTGTCCGATATACAAATCAGGTTTTGCCCGCTTTAGGATGTTCACCGCTTCAAAGGGTTGAGCCGTGGCTACATTTACTCGAATGCCGGGATTGACTTTCTCTAATTTTTCTACTTCAACGCCGCCAAATTCATCGTAATGATAGGGGCGTACCGCCAAAATTTCCATGCCAAATTCCTGCAACAACACAGCCGTTGCAAAGGTGCGAATTTCTCCTGCGGAGAGCATAGCACTCTTTCCTGTCAAATGGGGCAGTAGGGGCTTTAATGCCTGATTGAGTTCTTCTGTTTCTGATTTTATGATGCGTTCCGCCGCCTCCGACAAGCCTAACTTTTCTGCGATTTGCCGAAGCCAGATAGAGGTATTTTCGATGCCGATTGGCATTTGCCCGCCCACAAAGGGTACGCCGAATTTTTCTTCTAAATAGGTCATGAAATAATCATCGTGGGTGGGACAGACACCGATGGATAGAGCGGCAAAGGGCGCCAAACGAAAGGCATCCGGATGTGCATCACAGGGCAACATATTGACTTCTAATCCTAATTTATTTAAGAGTCGTGTCAACTCTTGCTGATCGGGTCCTGTCATAGAAGACACATTCAAAAGGTTGACGAGGCGGGAGCGACGAATCTTCTCTTTTGCCAGAGCCGCATCATTGTCATAAACAGAAAATTCCGTTTCGTCCACACCGTCTACCACGTTGCGTAAGAAAGAATGAAAGATGGCATCATAAGCGGAAGCCATGATTTTCGTCTTAAAACCCTCACAATGAATCGGCAGTAAGGTTGCCGATGTCGCCTCCTGTAATTCATTTACCACGCCGTCAATATCATCACCGATAATGCCCGGAATACAGGTGGATACCACCACAATGGCATCGGGGCGATAACGTGTATCCGCCGCTAAGATGGCCCGTTTTAATTTGCCCTCGCCCCCTGAAACCACATCACTCTCTTTTAAGTTGGTAGACAGCCACAAGGCTCCCTTTGGATTTTTATCCCCACTGTTAAATTGGCCAAAACGCACGTTTTGCCCCATAAAATGCGCCACGCCGCCGCAACCTACCGCTCCGTGTACCAAGACCACCGTGCTTTGCAATGATGTTAAAATTGCAATGGCGGGGAGCAGCTGACAAATTGTGCCTTGGCTAAAACTGCGACTTTTATTCTTCATGCAACCGCCGCAAAATTTCTTGTGGACTTCCCCCACGGTTCCGCCATATTCTATACAGCTGCCAAGCCGCTCTTCACGGCGTGGCGCAACTCGTTCTTCTATGTAACTCATAGTTCCCCCTTTTTTACCCTATGGAATCTTACCGACCAAAGAACGTTCGGTAAGCATCGCCCTAAAGAACAGGGCTCTTTTACACCCCTACTTGCCAATCATGTGCCGCTTTGGTGATCGCCCTTACATTTTCCACTCTTGCCTTTGCGGATAAATCACAGCCCGGCAATAAGAGAAATCCGCCGTCTTTTGCTCCTGCATCCAAACATTTTGTAGCATCGGCGTAGACTTCCTCCGGAGATTTTTCTTCTATACTTGCCACGGGGTTGACATTGCCTGCCAAGGCAATTTGCCCCTTTAGGATTTCTTTCGCCGTCAGAAGATCCACCTTACTGTCTACGGACACCATCTGAATGCCTGTTTGAGGCAGTAAATGCAAACGGTCTGTAATGTTACCGCAGATATGTACAAGGGATAATTTGTCATGCCTTGCCAAACGGCTTACCACCTTTGTCAGATAGGGAACAACCCATGTTTCAAAATGCCTTTTGGATACCACATCTCCCGAGGCGGAGGGATCCGCAATAAAGATACCGTCCATGCCGGGAACTTCTAGCATAAATTCATAATAGGCGACCGACAGCTCTGTGGTAAAGTCCAAGAGTTTTTCCACCAATGTCTTATTTTTATAAAGTGATTTGGAAAGGGTTTCCAATCCCAAGAGTTGTCCCGCCAAGGTAAAGGGTGCACGCCCGCTGATGAAAATACTGCGTTTGTTTTGATTTAGACGCAAGGTTTCTTTTGCCACCTCTTTTAACCATTGTACCTTTGGTACGGCAAGTGCCGCCTGTATGTCAAGACTTGCAATATCTTCTTCGGACTGCACCAACAGGGAGGCTATGGCAGGTGCGCCATCCGAGGAAAATGCAATATCCCCTCCCAAGCCCTCTATTAAAAATGCAGTTGCTCCTGTACCCACCGTGACAAAATCCGCATCTACCTCTTCATTTACACGATAAAAGATTTCAGCGGCACGTATGGGATCCTCCAGTAGTTCAAGGAGTGTTACGCCCTCTAAAAAATAAGGCCAACTGCCTCCTAAGCAAACCCCGGCAGGTATACGTTCCGGGCGTTTGCCCAGAAATGCTGCTCTTACATTTTCATTTGCTGTCATGGCACCCCCCCGTTATGAATTCTCCAAGTACCGCTCTCGCTCCCATTCGGACACCGTGGTCTGGTGTACGCCTACCTCAAAGTGAATCAGTTCGGAAAATATTTCCACAAAATCTTTACCAAAATATTCCACTGCCTTTTCGCTCTTATCAAACAGTGCGGCGGCATCTTGTAAATTTCTTGGCAAATCGGGTAAACCTTCATTAAAATAACCGTTGCCTTCAATGATTTCCGGTGCCGGCAATTTATTTTCCAAGCCATACAAGCCGGATGCAATGGAAGCTGCAATGAGCAAATACGCATTGGCATCCGCTGACCCTGTCCGCTGTTCCACCCTTGTACTGTTGCCTTTTCCTACAATACGAGTGGACACGGTTCGGTTATCATATCCTACCCCAACCTTGGTGGGAGCAAAGGACATATCACTCAATCGTTTATAAGAGTTAACGGTGGGACATACCAGAGGCATAAATTCCCTTGCGCCGCTTAAAAGCCCTGCCGCATATTGTTCCAAAATACTCTTGTCTTTGGCAAAAACATTTTCGCCCTCTTTCGTCCACAGACTTTGGTGCAAATGATAACCGCTACCCGATTCGTTATCCCAGATTTGTGCCATAAAACTGGCATACAAGCCGTTCTTTCGGGCAATTTCTTTGATTGCATTTCGGGCGATAATGGTATTGTCCGCATTTGTTAAGGCATCGGAAAACTCTAAAATCAACTCCGTTTGCCCCGGTCCATATTCCGTATGTAAAGCCTCTACGGGAATGCCGAATTTCTCTAAATTACGCTGTATTTGGTCGTAAATATCACTGTACTGCCCTACCTTTGCGATAGAATAGGTTTCCTTTCCGCCAAAGAGGGGCTTTTTATCGGCATCCAATAGGTAAAATTCCATTTCCGAGCCAACCTTTGAAACAAAACCCAATTGTTCCAAACGAGCCAATACATTTTTCAGCACTTGTCTGGAAGCCACTTGGATGCGTTCGCCTGTATCCAAATCCAAATCACTTAACACAAATGCCGTGCCCTTACGCCATGGAATCTCACGAAAAGTAGAGTAATCGGGCTTTAAGAGCATATCGCCCGCCCCATATTCAAAGCCTGCCAGTTTTGACGTAGAAAAATATTCCGACTGAATATCCCAAGTCAAGGGTGCACGGCAAACCCCTGTTCCACTGGTCAAATGTTCGATCAAAAACCTTGCTGGCAGACGTTTCCCTATCAGGGATCCGTTGATGTCCGCAAATCCGATTTCCACGGAATCAATATGATGTTCTTCGATATAATCTTTGATTTTTTGTAAATCCTGCTTGCTTTCGCTCATATGCTCACGCTTTCTTATAAGGATTCTCAAATAAGGGGGTAGACAAATACCGCTCACCTGTATCCGGCAATAGCACGACCACCGTTTTTCCCTGATTTTCCGCTCGTTTGGCAATTCGGGTGGCAGCAAATGCCGCCGCTCCCGAAGATATACCAACAAGCAGACCTTCCTTTTCCGCTAAATAGCGAGCGGTTTCAAATGCTTCCTCGTTTTTGACACGGAACACCTCATCCACTACATCCAGGTTCATGATTTCCGGCACAAAACCTGCGCCAATGCCTTGAATCTTATGGGGACCTGCCGCCCCTCCTGATAGGACGGGGGAGTCATTTGGTTCTACCGCTATGATTTTGATGTCCGCTTTCTTTGCTTTTAATCCCTCGCCCACACCTGTAATCGTGCCGCCTGTTCCCACGCCTGCCACGAAAATATCTACTTCTCCATTTGTATCACGCCAGATTTCTTCCGCCGTGGTTTCACGATGAATCCGTGGATTTGCGCTGTTTCTAAATTGTTGCGGACAGTAACTGCCCGGGATTTGTGCAATGATTTCTTCGGCTTTCCGGATGGCACCATTCATGCCAAGTGCACCCGGGGTTAAGACAAGCTCCGCCCCTAAGGCCTTTAGCAAGTTGCGGCGTTCTTCGCTCATGGTATCCGGCATGGTGAGGATAATCTTATAGCCCCGTGCTGCCGCCACAAATGCCAAACCCACACCTGTATTTCCACTGGTGGGTTCTACAATCACCGAACCCTCAGAAATCAATCCTTTCTCTTCCGCCTCTTGAATCATGGCAAAGGCAATGCGGTCTTTCACGCTTCCTGCGGGATTAAAGTATTCCAATTTTGCCACAAGGGTGGCGTTTATACCGAAAAATTTATTATATTTTGACAGCTCCACAAGGGGCGTGTTGCCAATGAGTTCCGTCAAACTTTGTTTGTATTGTGCCATTTTGTTTCTGATCCTTTCGCTAATGTACCCGACTCACACGTCAAAGACTTGTTCGTTGTTGCGATATTCACCAAATGCTTTTATAGCACGGCTCATTATTTACCAAGCCGGCTCTAAGATCTCTCTGCCATCATAGGAATCGCTTAACGCTTTTTTAACAGCGTCGCTCTTATAGGCCTGCTCTAAGATTTTTGCTTTCTCGGACCCCAAGTTTTCCTCACGCACTGCGATAATATCCGCTGCACTAAACTCCGGCTTCTCCGCCGCCAAAACGTCCTTGTTAAAATCAAGATCAATTTCTGCTGCTACGGTAGCATAGAGGAATCCTGCATCTGCCTCTTCTAAAGATTTCGCTAACATGGTGTAATCTACTTCGATAAATTTCAAGTGTTTCGGGTTGTCTACAATATCGTTGGTTGTAACATTAATGGGTTCTACACCCTCTTTTAAGGTAATCAGTCCTGCATCTGCTAAAATCAAAAGCGGTCTGAAATTGTTGCCTGCATCATTGGGAATGGTAATTTGTGCGCCATCGGGCAACTCGTCAAGGCTCTTGTATTTCTTGGAAAATATGCCCGATCGGTCGGTAAACACCTTAAAAGCCGCTGCCAAATGTCCATTGTGGGTTTTGTTAAATTCATCCATGTAGGGGGTGTGCTGATGGTAGTTTGCGAAATACTCACCACTTTCTACCGCCTCGTTAATCTGCACATCATCCGCTAATAATTTGTAGTCCAGTTTGTAGCCTAACTTCTCCACTTCACTTGCCAAAACCTTTGTGGTGTCCTCATAGACCTTTAGATTTGTCACCGCAAATTTGATGGTCTTATCATCGGATGTGTCCTTCTTTGCTCCGCAAGCGGTAAGACTGAGTGCTGCAAGTGCCAATACGGTTACTGCCGTTGTTACTAATTTGATTCGAAATGCTTTCTTTGTAAATGATTTTTTCATGATGTTTTCCTCCTGGGATTTGATTGATTTTTTATAAAATGAGTTTCTATTTTACTAAATGTAGTTCTATTAAATTTTTTATGAAATACGGTTTTACAAATAAATATAGTTCTATTAACATTTTTATGAAATACGGTTTTGTAAAAAACACTTGCCTAAAATACCTTAAATACGCTTATCTAATTTCTGTGCCACAATCCTGCCAATCGTCTGAATAATCTGCACCAACACGATGATAAGCACCACCGTAAACAACATAATTGAGGGCTGATACCTGTAGTAGCCATACCGAATTGCAAAGTCACCTATACCACCTCCCCCCACAAGTCCCGCTACGGTTGAATAGGATATAAAACTCACGCACAGCATGGTTGCCGAGCTAACCATACCGGAACGTGCCTCTCGATAGAGAACCTTCCGAATAATCTGAAAGGTATTTGCCCCGCAAGACTCCGCCATTTCAATCACGCCCCGATTGACTTCGATTAAAACCTGCTCAATCAATCTTGCAAAATCAGGGGTTGCACTTACTGCAAGGGGAACGATCACCGCCGTGGTGCCAAGAGAAGTACCTACAATCAGTCTTGTAAATGGAATAATCGCCACCATCAGCACCAAAAACGGAAAGGAACGTACGATATTTACAATCACGTCCAACACCAGATAAATCTTGGGTTTCTCCATCATGGATCCCGGGCGAATCAGATACAAAAACGTTCCCAACGGGATACCCAAAACAGCCGCTATGCCCAGTGTAAAAATCAGCATATAAAAGGTCTGTCCAAATGCCTCTATAATTTGCGGCATTAATTCTATGATTTTATCCATTCGATACCTCCCCCTTTCTGTAAAAAATGTTTAAGCAATGCCTCGCCATACAAAAGATGATGACACCTATGGCAGACATTTCCATTAGATACCCCCCCCATCTACGAAAAGCATCTTCGCTAAATCGGACTGTGCCAACGATGAAGAGGCACTCATGGTAACGGTTTCAATCAGCTTGCCATGTTCCATCACGGCAACCCGGTCACAGACATGTCTGGCAGCTTCCATTTCGTGGGTTACAATGACTACGGTGATGCCCAAGTCTTGGTTTACCCGTTTAAGATACTCCAAAATACTCTGGGTGGTCTGCGGGTCAAGTGCCGAGGTGGGTTCATCACACAATAAAATCTTTGGTTCTGTCACAATGGCACGAGCTATGGCAACTCGCTGTTTTTGCCCACCGGATAGCTTTGCGGGGTAATCCCTCGCTTTTTCGGAGAGATCCACAATGGCAAGACTTTTTTCAACGTGTTCCCTGCGACTTTCCTTTGGCACATGGGCAATCTCTAGTGGAAATGCCACATTGTCAAAAACATTTGCGTTTTGCAAGAGATTGTAATTTTGAAAAATCATGCCGATTTTCTGCCGTTGTTTCAATAGTTCTTTCTTGGATAATCCGGTAAAATCTTCTCCGTCCACCTGTACGCCACCCTCGTCCGGACGTTCTAAAAGGTTGATACATCGAAGTAGTGTGGATTTTCCTGCTCCTGAAAATCCAATGAAGCCAAATACCTCTCCCTTTTCGATATGAACCGATACGGCATCTACGGCTTTTAGTAAACCACTTGAGGTTTTGTAAGTTTTATTTATGTTGTTTAATTGAATCACGATGTATCACCTCCTTCATGCAGGGAATCCTGAAATGGCTACCTTCCCGAAGCGAAATCATTCCGTAAGTATCGTTCGAAAAAACCTCACTAGTGCAGCATTTTCTAAATCCTTGTTCAGAAAACGCAGGATGGATTTCCATAGGTGCATGGGGAAAACGTAGCCGTAGCGGGCTACAGCGAGGCTTTCTCCGTGTGCATATGGAAATTCAGGCAAGTTTAATGCACAAGGATTTGAAATACGCTGTACTAGTTTCCCAAATGTTCTAACTGTTCCGTAAGCCGCTTCGACGGCGTTATCTCATGAAGATACCAATTGTGTGAAATCGCCTTTTCCTCGCAAAATGCAAACTGTCCACGGCTTATTTCTCCCTGATCTGTTATTCGCAGAATCTCACCTTTTGCAATGGGTACAATCCTTACATCGCTCAATTCCCATTCCAAATTAGAGGTGATGTAACTTTCATTTAGTGAAGTCTGTGCCAGCGCCTGTTCAAATAAATCCCTTGTTGACAGGTATAGATATAGTTTTAATTTCTTAAAATGCACCAGATAAATCGGCACATCACCACGGCAGAAAAAGAGATGATTGGCTTCGTCCAGTACCGTAAAACTATAACTCCCCTGCAAATGTTCGCACATATTCTTTAATGATTCAAAATCCAACTTGCTCTGTGTATTCAGTATCTGTGCCGCCACATAGCTGTCTGTCACAATATCAGTTGTTGGCAACTGCAAGTCTTTCCTAATGTTACGCAAATCACATAATATCCCATTGTGTGCCAAAGCGAAACGACTGTGGTCAAGGGTTTCTCCTTCAAATGGATGATTGTTTTTATTCTCTAAGTAGTCCTTTTCAAGGGATAGCCTGCAATGTGCCATGAGGATTTTTGTGTTTTCCGGGTGGGTAAACGCCGCCTCGCAGAAAGAGCGAGTGTCTTTCTTAATAATCAAATCCTGATCTGAAACATAGGCAATACCTGCGGCGTGTTCTCCTCTTGCAATACAAACGTTTGCAAAGCTATTATATATGCCGGAGATTTCTGATTTATTCAAATGGTTTCCATAATTTATCATTCCAAAAATTCCGCACATTTTCATACCCTTTCATTGTTATTATTGCATTGTTGTGCTTCGCTCCCGTAGTTCATTTCTATGTTGGTTCCTGCATTTGTTTCATATCACTTGTTAACGCCCTTTCGTTGCTATAGCAATTCTCACGCTTATTACCTATTATTTGTATAACGCATATCTATTATATATGTATTCTAAGATGATGTATTTTGTTATTATACGCCATTGTCAATATTGTGTCAAGCGGTCACAGAAAGAAATATGTGCCAACTTTTCGCCAATTTATATGCAAAAATTTAGACATTGCCAAATGCAATGCCAAATCATCTATAATCATTCATAAAATTTTTGTTCTTATCAAATGCAATGCCACATCATTTACAAGGCATCTCGAATACGCAGAAGCTGTCTGTCACGCCATGCTTTTTCCCTACATATTTTAGGAATTGTCCTTACCAAATCATCTAAATATCGGTAAAACCCTGATGTAACGTCCAGGTTCGTGCAATACAGACGTTTTTTATACTTTTTCACATTCCATGCCACCACAAATCCATCCTCTTGTACCAGAATACTGTGATTTTGAGGGATTGCATTCAAATATGCAAAGGAAGTAAACAGAATGCGACCGCTCTTATAGATTGCCGATTGCAGGATAGAATCAAGTAACAGTTTCTGATTTTCCTTTGACACCATAATCCTCGTGCCACATAGTAAAGATAAATCCTCCTCTTCAAAATATGGGCTTGAAATAAATTTTTCCAACAAATCAAGATTATATACCACCATATACAAATCTCGTTCCACCGCCTTTTGCAATCGCTTCGAAGCCGAAATACATTCTTCTTGCAATTCCTCTCCAATACCATTATCCGCTAATATCTTCCGCAACAGCTCGCTGTCTATGACTTGCAGCATAAGGGAGGGAGCGAACATATAAATACGATGAGCAGGTTTGCTCCCCTGTCTTATGACGTCAACCATAGCAAGTATATCCTTTGCCGGTACGGATTCAATCAAACGTTTGGAATTATTTACCATGTTACGTACATTATTTGCGAAAAAATCAACGGTTTCTTTGTTTGTATACAGCATTCCGTGCGGTTTAACGGTACGGGCTTCACTGGAAACGCATTGCAATACAAGTTCATCTTCCATAACAAAATTGGTATAATGATAGGAATCCTCCCGCATTGCCCGATAGCTCCACACTTCGGTTCTATCCAAAAGGTACAGCTCCATCCATCGAAAAATGGTACGGTAAGGTCTGTAAATATCAGTATCGCAATCCACAATGACAAGCTTGTGTCCATAATTTGAAACAGCACGAAAAAAACGCATACAGGTTTCTATTCGAACCTGCCGCTCCGAGATTTCATCTCCCTTCGTCCAACGAATGCCCGAATAATCAATAATGTAAATTGTTTTGCCCGGCGCCATTTTCATGGTACGCTCAAAAAATTTTTCCAAGGCTTCATCAATCCCTTTTTCATCTATAAAAATACTGACGTTTGTATTATAGCCATATTTCGGCGAATCGGAGCGTATCGTTCCTAAAGTATCCTTTGGCACCTCCAACTGCTCTTCCGTAAGCCAACGGCTTAGAATTTCAATTTGCTGCCGGATATTATCCGGGTTTATGTCCGCCTTTCGTGTCTTTATGATGTTAAAAATAACCGTTTCGGAGCGTTCTTTCTCACGCACCAAAAGAAACTCGGATAGCTGCCTTGCTTGACCGGTTTTGTAAGGAATCTTCCGCCGCCCGTTACGCCATTTACTAATGGTGGTGGTATCAATATTCAAATATGCCGCAAGCTCTTTTCCTGAAATTTCAAGTGCTTTCATTACATAGTCCAATTTTGAAATACTGGTCAAGTCTATCCCTCCCAAAGGTCAATACATGATTATAGGAAGTGTACTTTACTTCCTGTAATATGGCTTATCGGAAGTTCCGCTAGGAACTTTCGATAAAAGGGGCGTTCTTTGCCCCGTAAATCTGATTATAGGAAGTGCTTTTTACTTCCTGTAATATAGCTTATCGGTTCGACAGCATTCACATCACGCACCAAACAAATATATACTATATGGATTATACATCAAAACCCGGAAAATATCAAGTGACCGCTTATAAATCATTGACAAATTTGTTCTGCACCATTATAATAAGTATACGAAGTAACGTCCACGACAACGGAGGTATCTGCCATGAACGAATTGAACCTGTTTTGTTTCCTTGTGAACCTCTCCATTGTTCTTTTATGTGGTGTATTTATCGCCATCATACCGATTTTAACCCGACAATCCTATCTGTTTGGCGTACAAGTTTCGCCGGAAGTACAGGAGGAATCCGTGGTAAAGTCTATGAAAAAGCGTTATTACATTTTTGTCGCAATGGGTACTTTTCTGTTGTTGACAGTAGTTACGGCACAATTTTTTCTCGTACCAAAAGTAACCCTACTTGCAACCTTATATGTTCCCTTTTTATTTATTATCGTACAGCTGATGGCCTTTCTTCCAAACAGGAGGGCGGCTTTGCAACTAAAAGAAGAGCGAAATTGGCAATTGCCTGATACCGAAGAAGCATTTTCCGGCAATAATCCCACCTATACCCAGGGTAATTTGTCTGAATTGCCATTTTCTTACTACATTGTGGGACTGGCTCTCGTTGTGGTAGGTGTGGTTATCGCACTTTTTCAGTACCCCTCTTTGTCGGATGCGATACCTACGCATTTTAACTTTCAAATGGAACCGGATGCTTGGAGTGCAAAATCTGTGCTGAATGTACTTATGATGCCTTTGATAAATCTGGGTACCTTATTTATCCTGTGGCTGACAGGAGTCAGTATTGTGAAAGTTAAATTACAAACGGATCCCCATAATTTTCCTCTTTCCTTTGCCCAACACCGTATGTACCGCAGACGACTGGGACATGGCATGGGAGCGTTGGCACTGGGCATCGTTGTTATGTTTCTTTTAATGGAATTTAATATGTTCTGGCCAAAGCTTCACATACCACTTGCCCTTGTTCTTGCTGTTTGCCTGATTCCGGCTATCGTACTGGTTGTCCTTTCCCTTTCGGCGGGACAGGGGGGCAAAAACCTACATCCTGTGAAAAATTTCGGATATAAAGATACCGGGATAGAGCACGTATTTACTTCGATTGCTCCGAAAGGACGAAACGAGGACAAGTACTGGTTTCTTGGCATGTTCTATCACAATTCGGCGGATTGCGCCATCTTGGTGGAGGATCGCTTCGGCAATAATATTGGTCTAAACTATGGACGCCGATGTGTGAAAATCGGCGTGGTGATTGGCGTGGTGGTGTTTGTTCTTCTTTATGTGTGGCTAACATGGCTTGTATGGCTGATGATGTTTTAGACCAAAAGCACTTAGTGAAAGTGCAAAGTTAGTACAAACAGCCTTATATTCTTAACCTAAATGGAGGAAATATAAAATGGAAACAATTTTAGTTCTTGATTTTGGCGGACAGTATAATCAACTAATTGCCAGGCGGGTGCGTGAATGCAATGTATATTGTGAGGTGAAACCCTATACCATAAGCCTTGCGGAAATAAAGGCTTTGGCTCCGAAGGGCATCATCTTTACCGGCGGCCCGAACAGCGTTTATGAGGATGACTCCCCCCGCTATGAAGCGGGGATTTTTGAATTAGGAATACCGATTCTGGGCATTTGCTATGGCTCTCAGTTAATGGCTTACAGCCTTGGCGGGGAAGTTTCGACCGCTCCTGTCAGCGAGTACGGTCACACACAAATGACCGTTACAAAAGCAGATCCTTTATTTACAGAGGTTGCCACAGAAACAATCGTTTGGATGAGTCATACGGATTATATTGCCAAAGTTCCGGCGGGCTTTGCCGTAACGGCTGAAACCGCCACCTGCCCGGTGGCTGCCATGTCTTATGAAGAAAAGGGTTTCTATGCCACCCAATTTCACCCCGAAGTCATGCACACCACGGAAGGCATGAAAATGTTGAGCAATTTTGTTTACCGGATTTGCGGTTGTGCCGGTGATTGGAAAATGTCCTCTTTTGTGGAACGTACCATCAAAGAATTACAGGAAAAGATAGGAACCGGAAAGGTGCTTTGCGCTCTATCGGGGGGGGTAGATTCCTCTGTTGCTGCCGTACTCTTATCAAAAGCCATCGGCAAACAACTGACCTGTGTCTTTGTGGATCATGGCTTGTTACGGAAGAACGAGGGGGATGAAGTAGAAGAGGTTTTTGGTAAAAACGGTCACTATGAACTGAATTTTATTCGGGTCAATGTCAGGGATCGTTATTATGCAAAATTAAAGGGCGTAACCGAACCGGAAGAGAAACGCAAGATCATTGGGGAAGAATTTATCCGTGTCTTTGAAGAAGAGGCGAAGAAAATAGGGGCTGTGGATTTTCTGGTGCAAGGAACCATTTATCCGGATGTGATTGAATCGGGACTTGGAAAATCAGCCGTCATCAAATCCCACCACAATGTGGGAGGCTTGCCGAAAGTTGTGGAATTTAAGGAAATCATAGAACCCTTACGGATGTTATTTAAGGATGAGGTGCGTAAAGCGGGTCTTGAGCTTGGCATACCGGAACACTTGGTGTTTCGCCAACCCTTCCCCGGGCCGGGTCTCGGGATTCGGATTATCGGAGAAGTGACCGAAGAGAAAGTCCATATCGTGCAGGAAGCGGATGCCATCTATCGGGAAGAAATTGCAAAAGCAGGCATTGATACCGAACTGGGGCAATATTTTGCCGCATTAACAAATATGCGGTCGGTCGGTGTCATGGGCGATTTTCGCACCTATGACTATGCCATCGCCCTACGGGCGGTGAACACCTCTGATTTTATGACAGCGGATGCCGCCAAACTTCCCTGGGAGGTGCTTCATAAGGTGACCAATCGGATTGTAAATGAGGTCAAAGGCGTGAATCGAGTGTTGTATGATTGCACGGGGAAACCACCGGGGACGATAGAGTTTGAGTAAGTAACCTGTCATCAATGTTTTCACCGATAACATTATTGCACCTTATTTATTCTCCTGTTCCACGCCGCCGATAATTTCCCACAGTCCGCTTTTCGTTGAGCCGACACGCCGAACAAGGTTTTTCTTTTGCAAACTATCCAAATATCGCTGAACCGTTCTGGGCGATTTGGAAATAATCTCTGCGATTTTTTCTGCTGTTATTGAGGGATTTTCCGCTATGGCTGAAAGCACAGTCTGCTCAGTTTTGTTTCTTACGTCATCTCTTGCGACACTTCTTACGACATCAGACGTTTTTTCTGTCGCAAGAAAATTCGCATTAGGGCGGTAAAACACCACCGCAAATCCGAGTTTAAGCATTTCAAACTCGACCCGAACCCCCGCTTTTTTGCAAGCTTCGGTGATACGTTTCAAACCCGTGCCAAAACTCTCAATGTCTTTGGTATAATACATAAGCTGTGCCAAGAGCGGATTTCGTTTTTTTGACTGTTCTTTACCGTCAATGAAGTCCTGTGGACTATGTCAATTAAGACGCAGTTGGGTTACATCGGTGTCGGAATATAAACGTCTGCCGCCATCGGTTAATTCTGTCGGGTGCAACAGTCCTTTTGTATCGTAGAACTGTATCGTCCTAACCGACACGCCGCACAATTTTGCCACTTCTCCGGTCGTGTATTTTGACATAGATTTCACCTCCTTGCCCTTATGTTACAATATCACGTAACGTCACGAGCAAGGGGTTACATAAGGGGATTTTTTAAGAATAGCATATTTTTTGAATGAGCCTTTGTTTGAGAATACAATATACCGTTTGCATTTCCGTTGAGGCATGGAGTGACGTTACAAAAGCAACGGCAAACAGACAGACGTAAAAGGCTGTGCGGTCAAGCGGCGGCTTTCCGTCTGTACGCATACCCCGCCCGTAGCGGTAAGCCCACAACAACGGAGCAGATACTTCATGTTGAGATATCCGCTTTTCATCGTTTGGTTGCATGGTATTTCACATCCTATTTGTCATCTTGTTGAATATCCCTTTGTTTATCGGCAAATAACTTTGATTCGTTGATTGCATTTTTCACAGCCCATTTTATAACGAAATAAAAAACAAAAGCTGCAAACAAAATACTCCCAAAAATAACTGATGTCAGATTCATAGAAATCCTCCAAATTAAATTTTTGTTTCCACTTCCAAACCGTATTTATTCATAACAGCTAAGAATATAAAACTGATAACTACGCCTACGCTCCCATATATTGCGTCTATTATATCGAGCGTGTTATAAAATGTCATCAATGTTTCGCATACCCAATTCGCAATGATGACAAACACTCCTAAATATGCGATATATTTGAATTTTACGCCTATTATCGTCCAAAAATATCCCAAAGCAACATAGAGCATAAGGCTTATTGAGAAGTTTGAAGCGTGTGACTGGAACTCAGCGTTAAATACCACGAAATTGCCGCTTATACTGCTTATCCACCACCAGCACATCAACAAAAAGCCCATACCGAACAAGCATACATACACAATTTTGAATAGCAATTTGGGCTTGTATTTATAATCCCACTTCATAAATGTCTCCCTTTTCATTTGTCGGTGCTGTGTGTTTTTTTCAGCGGCAAGAGAAACGGTTTGCCGCAGGGCAAAACGGATTACCGAAGCCATAACCCTGCCTATGGCGGCGAACCAGTAACAGCAAAGCGGATACTTTACGCAAGGTATCCGCTTTGCGTCGGTGAACTGGAATTTGTATCATCCGTTTATTTAGCTTCCGCAAGTTCTTTCAGCTTCCGATTCATTGCATAAAAGCCTGTTTCGGTATTTTTCGTATCAAACAATCCAACAAATATGCCTGAAAAATATTCTCGTTGTGCAAAAGTCGTAGTTCCGTCCTCATTGCCTTGTATGACAAAGTTATGCTCTCCATCGAACAAGCCTTTGAAGAATGCACTGCCAAGCCATTTAATTTCCTTGTTTTCTACTACGGAGAGAACAATGGGATTAAATGTCATGCCCTTGCTGCCCGTGGGAACAACTCGGATGCTGATATGGTTCTGTTCTTTTACTTCTCCCTTTATCCATTGTATAAATGGATTCCAATTTGGATAGGAAGAAAAATCCGTAAGTATGCGCCATACAATATTGGGCGTAGCTGATATTTGAATTTCGGTTTCAATTTGCTTTTTCATAGGTCTCCTTTATAAATTCCAATTTGTCAGTGTTTTTCGGTGGCGAGAAAAACGGTTTGCCACAAGGAAAAACGGATTACCGAAGCCGCAACCCCGCCCGTGGCGGCAAGCCCGCAGCAGCGCCCACGACGGTTATGGCGTAGCCTAACTGTCAGAGTGGGTCACACGCTTCAAGGAAGCGGGTGAAACGTTCTCCACCCCGGCACGTCCATCGAACAGATACGCATAAAATCTCTAATAATAGTATAGCACGAAAATAGGAACGATTCCACAAAAACTTTTCAAGCTTCTCTGCGGTCAGACGTCACCGCCGAGGGGCTTTTTATATACAAAGGTTCCGTCACTTGGAAACCTAAGCACAGGGGAGCGGAACAACCGTACCCTAAAAAACTAAAAAAGGAGCTTTTCAAATGAATGAAAACACAAGCACCACCCAAAGCACATATTTTTGAAAATATCCTTTTCCCATTGCGAAATCTCTCGATTTGTGGTAAACTAAATCCGTTAGGACATTGTTGTGCTGTTGTTTTGGCTGATACTATTTTGATACTAAAAAATCCCCATGCCCCAAATAGCAGAGGGAATAGGGATAACAGAAACGAAATGGTATAATATCGTCCAAACAAATAAGTTTAATATCTATATGAACTTGGCGAGTTTGAGTGATCCGACGATTGAATATGCCTTGATGTGGCTGACTGATTACTGTACAAATGGGAAGGAACTAAAAGAATATGACAAACAGCGAAAACAAATACTCCGTTACACAATATCCGGTCAGTGCCATATTGGGCTTTATTGAAGCCGGAGCGATTGCGATACCTGAAATTCAGCGTCCTTTTGTTTGGAAAGGACGGCAAGTTCGTAATTTGGTTGATAGCCTTTATAATGGTTATCCAACGGGATATTTGATTATATGGCACAATTCAGATGTCAAGCTAAAAAATGGTGAAACTTCGGTAGGCAAAAAGATCTTGATTGATGGGCAACAACGCATCACTGCTTTAATGACTGCCATTGGTGGGCATTCCATTATAACAGAGGATTATGAGGAAAAACCCATCAAAATTGCATTTAATCCCCTTGCCGTTGGTGAAGAGGATAAATTTGCCGTGCAGACTCCTGCGCATCTTAAAAGCAAGCATTGGATACCCGATATTTCCCCCATTTTCAAATCCGATTTTAATAGTTGGTCTTTTGTGAATGAGTATATCTCAAATAATCCCGAAGTGTCGCCCGAACTCATAAATAATAAAATCACAAAACTCCAACATATAAAAAACAGTCAATTAGGTTGCATTGAACTGATTCCCGATTTAGATATTGGTGAAGTGACTGAAATTTTCGTCCGAATAAATTCCCAAGGCAAGAACTTAAATTCTGCTGATTTTGCCATGTCAAAAATTGCAGCTGATGAACAATTTGGCGGTAATGTTTTACGAAAAGCAATTGATTATTTCTGCCATTTGGCTATTAAACCCGGATTTTTCGATACCCTATCAAAGGACACTACTTTTGTTCAAAGTGAATATTTTGACAAGATTAAATGGCTAAAAAATAACAATGACGATATATATGACCCGGATTTTAATGATATGCTCCGTGTGGCTTTTATGCACATTTTTAGGAGAGCAAAACTGGGCGATTTGGTAAAATTATTGTCCGGACGTGATTTCAAAGAACGAATATTCAAAGAAGAAATCATGCAAGAAAGCTTTGAAAAATTACGTCTTGGTGTGCTTGATTTTATAAATCAATATTCTTTCGAGCAATTTGTACTTGCAATAAAATCTGCGGGATTTGCAGAAGCAAGATTAATAGGCTCCAAAATGACTTTGGATTTTGCCTATGCCCTATATCTGATTTTGCAAAAGAGTGCCAACATCAAAAAAACGGAAAGTAAGCGTTATGTTCAAAAGTGGTTCGTTTATTCTACATTAACAAGCCGCTATATTGGCTCACCCGAAACCAGAATGAACGAAGATTTGCGGCAAATTGAGACAAAGGGCTTTACAGCATTTTTAAGTGAAAACGAGAGTTTATTATCAGATACATTTTGGAGTAATGAATTGGTGTCAAGATTAGAAACATCCTCTATAAGCAGTCCTTATTTTAATGTATTCCTTGCTGCTCAAATTTTCCTTAAAGATAATTCGCTATTTTCAAGCGGAATAAAAGTTGGCGATTTAATAAATGTTGGTGATGTTCACCATATTTTCCCTCGACAACATTTAATTGATAACGGAATAAGCGATAAAGCTCTTTATAATCAAGTGGCAAATTACACTTATCTTGATACAAGTGTAAATATAAAAATAGGCAAGAAAAAACCTACGGAGTATTTCAAGGATGAAGAAATTAAGGTGTTGCTTGGTGGCAGCAATTTTGAGGATAATTTGACTCAAAATGCTATACCACTTGATATAACCAATATGAGTGTTGAAAATTATCAGGAGTTTTTGAGCAAACGCCGTAAGTTAATGGCAGAGAAAATCAAAAAATACTATTACTCGCTATAGTAATGGGAAGATTTGATATGGTTTGAGCAAACGAATAGGACAATACCTTTTGGAAAAGGAAAATATTCACTATAACAACTGGAAGATTTGATACTACTAAGCAAATGAATAAGACAATACCGTTACACCTTTTGAAAGGAGCCTCCTATGCCATTATTCATAACAGGCTTGTTATGTTTTACTTTGTTTCTATACCACATACACAAGGAACCTCGCAGACTCCTTTGCGGAATCCTTTTGCTTGTCTCCCTTTATCTTATCATCAGGGGTGGCTTGACCTTATATGCACCTAACACGATGATAGGAGCTGATATACTTATCATTGGTGAGGGTGACGAAATCATGCTTTGGATTGAAATTCTTTTGCTTTTCATCAGTTTCTTCGGTGGGATTGCATTATGCGTAAACGGCGTAAGGTTGATTCGTAAAGAAGGTTCTTCCTTAGCACATATTTTACCCATTGGATTCGGATTGATGGGCATAGCCTTGCCCCTTCTCATAATTTTCCCTCTTAGGCTTGGACTTATGGCACCATCTGCATTTCCGGTGTTGCTTTGGTTGTTTCCTATTTTCCTAAACATTGTATTGTATGTTCCGTGGATGCTGTCTGTATTTTTGATCTACTCCTTTGTATATGCCCTGCTTCCCAAATCAAAAAACTGTGATTTTATACTGGTTTTGGGCTGTGGGCTGAAAAACGGCGAAACCGTAAGCCCTCTTTTGGCAGGACGACTCGATCGGGCAATCAAACAATACAAGCTCGGAGGTAAAAAGGCAAGTTTTGTAGTTTCCGGCGGACAGGGTCATGACGAAAAGGTTTCCGAAGCATTTGCCATGAAGACATATCTATTACAAAAAGGCATTCCCGAAAACCACATCATCCTAGAGGATAAATCCGTCAATACCCTTGAAAATATGAGTTTTTCCAAGAAGTTAATGCAGGAACTAAATCCCAACTATAATTGCATTGTGGTAACCAGCAATTACCATGTTCTTCGGGCTGTGATTTTAGCCAGAAGTGTAAACTTGAACGCTCAAGGCGTTGGCGGACACACTGCATTTTACTATTTGCCCGCTGCATTTATCCGTGAATATATCGCGATTATCTTTAAGTACAAGGCGTTGGCTCTTGCATATATTGTTGCGATGATCGTCTTTGAATTATTGAATGTGTAGAAAGAAGAATCCATTGACGAAAAGAATGTTTTTGTATATATTTCGTCTTTACGACATATGTACAAAGAAAGTTTCATTGACAAAAAGAGTATTCACGTGTATATATCGTCTTTACATTGTATATGTAAAAAGAAAATTTCATTGACAAAAAGAACATTTATGTGTATAATGTATATATAACGTCTTTACAATATGCTTGATTTTGAAAATCAGAAAGGACGGATCAATATGGCACAAACATTAGTAAATATCCGCATGGATGAAAATCTAAAGAAAAGTATGGAGCAAACTTGCAAAGAATTAGGCATGAATATGACTACCGCATTTACCATTTTTGCAAAAAAAATGAGCAGAGAACGAAGAATACCCTTTGAAGTATCAGTAGACCGCTTTTTTGATGAAGAAAACATTAGATATCTTGCGGCATTGAAAGCAGATTTAGAATCAGGAAAAAAAGTTTTAACCGAACATGAATTGATAGAAGTCGAGGACGAAAGTCATGCGTAAGTTATGGTGGGATGATGCTTGGAACGATTATGTTGCATGGCAAACAGAAGATAAAAAAACGATAAAACGTATGAATAAACTGATTACGGATATTGAACGAAGAGGCTATAATGGAATTGGAAAACCTGAACCATTAAAAGGAAATCTATCCGGTTGATGGAGCGTAAAAATTGATGAAGTGAATCGCCTTGTTTTTAAGATTATTGAAAAACAAGACCAGTCGGAACAAATACTTGAAATTTACGCTTGCAAAGGTCATTATGACGATAAATAAGTTAGAACAACCACTTGAAATCTACGCTTGCAAAGGTCATTATAATAATAAGTAAATCGAAAACAGAGGTGAAAATAATGATTTACAGAATCTTGGTTCTTCTTATACTACTTATAATTGGCATTGCTTTCTATTACTACCACAAAAGAACAACTGCAATTTCTCAAAAATTTCCGCCTCTAAAACTTGCAAAATCGGCGGCAACGCTATCTGCTTGCACCGAGGCGCTAAAAAAGGTTTCGTATATGGATTGTTTCGCAGAGGATATAGCACAAAATTTAGAGCAGATTCAGCGATTCAATAAAAAACTGGATACCATGAAAGATATTTTATCGGAGAAATTCGATACCAAGGAAATGACCTTCCAAAAATTTAACGGCGTTTTACAGGGCGTGGAGCAGGTTGTTACGATCAATATGCGGATTATACTAAACAAGATTTCCGCTTTCGATTATGAGGAATATACACAGCTGTCTACCTTGGAATGGAATAAGGATGAACTTGCAAAAGAAAAGATGAGTATTTATCAACAATATATTGACTTCGTTCAAAAGGCAACGAATGATAACGAGGAAATATTGCTGAAGCTTGACCGTTTACTGCTTGAAATATCACAATATAATACCATGGAAGATATTATGAATATGCCTGAAATGATAGCCCTTGATAAGCTAATTCAAAATGCTAAATTATACCAATAAAAGCCGAGAAGCTTATGAATCCGAAAATTGCAAGCAGATAGCGATTCCACGCAAAACGCTTATAACACATAACCCTATCTATATCACAAAGAACTCACAAAGGAGCAAGCACCTGTGGCAGATTGTTTTTTAGAAGATTACACCTTCCGATCCCCTTGGCGCAACTATCAGGCAAGGATTCTAAAAGAAATGTCCTCCTTTCTTTCAGATGATAAAATCAATATTGTAGCTGCACCGGGAGCCGGCAAAACGGTATTGGGTTTAGAGCTTGTTCGGCGGATCAATAAGAATGTCTTGATTTTATCGCCCACGATTACGATTAAAATGCAATGGGTTGATCGGTTTTTGCAACTTTTCGAAAAAGATAATTCTCACGATTCGTCAGCAAATGCCCATCAGCAAACGGAATCCCCTGCCTGTCATTCTCACAATTTGACCGAAAAAACCAGCCAACAGACAGATACCCCGGACTTTATCAGCACGGATATTTATAATCTGAAACGTTTTAATGTTGCTACTTACCAAGCCCTCCATTATGCTTTCAATCGCAAGAAAATTAACGAACAATTAGACGGTGAGGAAGAAGAACCCCTTAAGGAGAGGGCTGTTTCTATTGCCTATGATTTAATTGCCGAACTCAAAAAAAATCATATTGAAGTTGTAGTTTTAGATGAAGCCCATCATCTGCGTTCGGCTTGGTGGAAAAGTTTAACAAGTGTGCTGAAAGAATTAGGCGATATAAAAACCATATCATTGACCGCCACACCACCCTATGATGCCGAAAAAGGGGAATGGGAGCGTTATTTACAAGTTTGCGGTGCAATTGATAGTGAAATTACCGTGCCGGAATTGGTGGCAACAGGGGATTTATGCCCCCACCAAGACTTTATCCTATTCAATTCCCTTTTGCCGGAGGAAGAGAAGCAAGTTACTGCCATTCAAGGCAATTTGGATCGTTTCGTGGAACAATTAAAATTAAATCATGATTTTATTTCCATGCTGAAAAATTCACCTGAACTGACGGATTACGCCCAAAACGAAGAGAACGTCTTAGAAAATCCTCGTTATTACAGCAGTATGCTTATTTTCTTACACAGTATCGAGATAGCCATTGATCCCACAATGGCAAAGGCTTTGGGCGGCGGTGGGGCTATCCCCGAGCTGACTATGGAGTGGTTAGAAATCTTATTACAAGGGATTCTCTATGGGAACAAAGATAATTTTGCAGAACATAGCCCTGTAATCAAGAAAATTCATCAGGACTTAAACGATATAGGAGCTATTGTAAACGGCAGCGTTACGCTTTGCGACCACAATGAAATCAAGAAACTGATGGCAAGCAGTATGGGGAAAATGGGTTCTATTTCCGATATTGTAATCAATGAATATTCTGTGCTTGAAAATGATTTAAGCATGGTGATTTTAGCGGACTTTGTCCGAAGCGAAGCCTTGACTATAGATCCTTACAATAAAATGGGCGTTGTGCCAATATTCAAGCGTATTGTGAAAGATGTTGGTATTACGCCCAATGACGATTCTACCGTTGTTCAGAAGATTTGTAATATTGCCATTTTATCGGGAAAATTAAAAGTGGTTCCGAAAACCTTTGTGGTCTTGATAAAGGAACGGTTGCCTGCTTGTGAATTTTTGGATTTTCCCGTGAGTGGCTATGTACAACTAAAAACTACTGCAAAATACGAGAACGAATTGGTGCGCCTAATCACCGATTTGATGAATGAAAAGAAAATCAACATCATTATAGGAACGGTTGCACTCCTTGGGGAGGGTTGGGATTGCCAAGCGGTAAACTCCCTTATTTTAGCAAGTGTGATTGGTTCCTTTATGCTTTCCAATCAGATGCGAGGACGGGCAATCCGCAGAGATAAAAGCTCGGATAAGGTGGCAAATATATAGCATTTGGCAAGCCTTGTGAGGAATGAGTACAATTCCATTCGCAGGAAAAATAATATCGATTTTGGGGATTATCATTTGTTAAAACGCCGTTTTAAGAGCTTTATCGGCATATCCTATGAAGGAGATTTCATAGAAAATGGCTTAAGCAGACTGAATATCTTCGATGAATCCAATTTGTTTGCGGAATATCCAAATATCAATAAGCAAATGTATCGAATTTCAAGAACTCGTCTTCATACCAAGAATCGGTGGAATGCCATTCTTGCAACATTCGGCGGTGATACGATAGAAATCGTCCACACACTAAGAGGATCGGAGGATGCCTTAAGAGAAGAAAAACGATTTAAGCCCTTTACGATTCGAGGTGCCGGCAATTTATTTCCCACGAAAGCCTTTTTAGAGGGGCTATTGATCGGCGGACTTGCTGCTATAAGTGAAATCCCCCTCCTGCTGCTGATCGGAGCATTCTTTATTGCAATACCGCTTTTGCAGTATGTGATGCGAATGCTTGTCTATGCAAGCCCTGCAAGAAATATGCGTAAAATAGCCCATATCCTTCTTGGATTATTGAAACGTCTGGGCTTTGTCAAGAGCAGCGATGCCAAGGTCTTTGTGGTAACAAGGAAAACCTGTGAGGGAAAAATCTGCGAAATCGAACTGCTTAAGGCAAGTGTGCATGAAAATAATCTTTTCCTGTCCGCTATGGCTGAAATTTACCGGCGCATCGACAATCCACGCTATTTAATTGCCTATGAAGATAAAAAAGGCTTGCATACCGCATATTTTAATGTACCGTCCATACTGGCTGATAACAAGGCAAAAGCGGAAGCATTTTATAAGGAATGGCAGAAACATATGAGCAAAGGCACACTCGTCTATACCAGAACGGAACAGGGGCGAAAGGTATTGTTGCGGGCAAGAAAAGGCAGTTTTGATTATACTGAAAAATTGACCGAACGGCAACAAGGGGTGAAGCAGGGGAATTGGAAATAAAATTTTATCGTAAATTCCCAAAGTAAGTTCTACTAGTTTTATGATGTGGAACTTACTCTGAAAAACCGTGAAATAACAGGCTGAATTTAGCCTGGGAAATGATTCGGTTAGGCTACAAAAACAGGAAAAACGCAGTCAGACAGAGTGATTCTCCCCAAAAAAGCGTATGGTAAACAAGCCTAAAACCATGGCGTTTCAGACTAAATTCTACCTCTATGGAAATTACTTTGGGAAATTTCTTTGTGTAATAAATGAAAATTAGTAGTACAAAATTAACGCTTCAACAGCTTTGGAGATTGAATGACTTCGCTTGCAGGAACTTGTTTGATGCCAAGAATGTCTGAAATAT
>BNZC01000005.1 GCA_026000755.1 Clostridia bacterium | reverse complement strand
GACGGCGGCGATACCCTCTATGACATAGAGCAAATCAGCGACAAGAAGCACAAAGAAGAAAACTGGGTGCAACAACTGTCCTTAAGCGATGCCATGAAGCGGCTAAACGAACGGGAAAATCGCATTATTCACCTGCGTTTCTTTGAGGGCAAAACCCAGATGGAGGTCGCATCAGAGATACAGATTTCCCAAGCACAGGTCAGCCGCCTTGAAAAATCCGCTTTGAAAAACATGAAGCAGTACCTGGCTGTATCATGATCAAAATTCGTCGCTCGCCAAACGTGCAAGCACGTTCTTCTCGCTTGCACTCATTGTATCGTGATTTATTTGGCATGATTATGAACGATTCGGTTTCGCAAACTTATCGCTCATAAATAACTACTCCATGCTCTGAAACTTCTTTTATCTCGTCTATCTGATAAACCGGATTCATATTACCCTCCTCATACGTGTTCCATCTTCCAGAACACCGCACTATAGGGTGCCAGTTCACTCCCCCCCCAAAGTCATGGAGCTTACCTGTAATCAAATCCACCGCCTGCCCGCTTCTGGCATCAAAATGTGCGGAATAAGGCGTATCGCCTGCGTTTATGGCAACCAACACCCGTTCCTTTTCGGTTCTCCGCTCAAAGATACATTGCTGATTGGTCAGCACCACGGAACTAAAGGTTCCGTAATTTAAGGCATCACTTCCCTTCTTTGCCTTAGCAAGTTTTCCAATCCATTCACTCAATTCATTCTCCACCGGCGCATCAAAGCTTTTCCGCAGTCCCGGATCCCCGTCCTTCTTATCCGCCAATGCTCCCCACTCACTGCCATAGTACACGCAAGGAATCCCCGGCATTCCAAAGCACATAGCATAGATTAAGGGAATGTGCTTTTCATTTGTCAAAATGCTTGCAATGCGGCTTACATCATGATTATCCACAAAAGAAAGCAGGTGCATACCCTTGTATAGACTCCATTTCTCGGGTCCGAATTCACGCAAAAGGGAATGAATAATTTCATACATGTTCAGACTGTTAAAGGAAGAATACAAACCCTTATAGCACTCATAGTTTGTGGCAGAGTGCAACATATCAGGCGCAATTACCGTGCCTTCATTGTAAATCATCTCTCCCAAAAGGAAGAAATCCGCCTTTAAGCCGTCGCAATGCCCCCTTAGCCGCTTTAGGAAATCATGGCTTAACAGATATGCCACATCCAGGCGAATACCGTCAATGTCAAAGTATTCAATCCAATATTTTACTGAATCCAGTAAATGCTGTACCACCTCTTCATTTCCCAGGTTTAGCTTCACCAAGTCAAAATTGCCTTCCCAACCCTCGTACCACAGACCATCATTATAGTTGGAATTTCCGCCGAAGTTTATGTAAAACCATCCGACATAAGGGGAAGCTTCTCTATTTTTCAGTACGTCCTGAAATGCCCAAAAACCACGACCCACATGGTTAAACACTCCATCTAAAACCACCTTAATATCGGCTTCGTGAAGCTTTTCGCACACTTCCTTAAAATCCTCGTTGCTACCAAGGCGTACATCTATTTTCTTATAATCCCTCGTGTTATAGCCATGGGTATCCGATTCAAACAGAGGCGAAAAATAGATTGCATTTGTTTCAAGGTTCTTGATATGAGGTATCCAATCCTCCACTTTCTTGATTCGATGTTCTAATACTCCGTCATTTTCAAAGGGCGCTCCGCAAAATCCCAAGGGGTAAATCTGATAAAACACGCTCTCGTAAGCCCACATACTCTATATCCTCCTTGTTTTTGGTTTGTGAAACCAAGCCTGGGGAATCGCATACGCAAATACGATTCCAAGTGCAATTGCCATGGCTACCTTAAAGGTATTCACCCCTTCTCTGGTGCCGTCTGCTAAATTGTTCCGAAACAAATAATATGCGGTACGGTAAACACCGTAGCCGGGTACCAAGGGAAAAATCCCCGGTACCAGAAACACAGTCACCGGCGACCTGCGAACCGCCGATAGAATCCGTGATACCACCATGAGTAAAAATGTCGCCCCAAGGGCTGCTTCCGCCGCACTTGCTCCCAACTGCTGTAGTCCCAAATAAGACATCCAACCAATCATGCCGGAGGCGGCGGCAAAGATATAATCCCTACGCTCTGCGTGAAATAAAATCACAAAAGCCATTGTGCCAAGCAGTGATGCAATCACCTGATCCATGTAAAAAACCTCCTGTTTACCAAGGTGTTAGAATCCGATACGCCTTGGCGTATCGGTGCGCCGTTTCGCCAACCCTTGGGTTGTTCCCGATTCCTCCGGAATCACAATCCCTCCGGGGGATGTGCACGATTGCGTTTGGTAGCGTTCGCTTTCGCTCACCACAATCGGCACTAGTATAATGTCTATCGATATTATACCATCGCGAAACGTGTGCATCCCCGCATTTTTGCTACCACGGTAGCAAAAATGCCGTTCCCACTCCCGTAGCAATGCACATCCCGGTCAACACGGCATCCATCAGCTTAATGCAACCTGACAGATAATCTCCCATAAACAACTCCCGAATCGAAGTGGTCAATGCCACTCCCGGTACCATAATGGTAATGGTGCCGATAATCGCCGTATCTTCTGCAAAGGTAAAGCCAAAATGCTTCAGTGCCAGACAAATAGTGGTGATCAAAAATCCGCCTAAGATATAAGCTAAGAATTTGGAGGCCTTTCGATGTTCGGTAAATGCCAAAAAGCTCTGTAAGGCTATGCCCAGAACAAAGGCTACCGCCATTTCCCGAACTCCACCTTTCATCAGATAACAAAAAGCCCCGCTGCCCATTCCCCCGATCAAAATAAAGACCGGTAGCGGAAGTCGGGGCATTGCCTTTACTTCTTCTAATTTTTCATAGGCTTCGTCTAAGGAATACATTCCGTCACAAATATCCCTTGACAACTGGTTTAGGCGAGCAATCTTCCCTAAATGAATGCTCCCTAAAGGTACGTTTCGCACAATACTCTCCTGCTCCGGCGTTCCCTCTAAGACAGTAGCGAAAATCCCATTGGACAGCACAAACACCTGATAACTGAAAATACCGTAATAGCGCAATACCCGCTCAATGGTTCCCTGAACCCGAAAGATTTCACCGCCGCTTTCTAACAAAGCTTCCCCAATGGAAACAGCAAATTGAAATATGGTTTGGGAGGCAAGGTGCGGAGGGTTCTCTATGGTTTTTATGGGTTCTATCGTTTTTATAATTTCAGTGGTTTGCGGCATAGTCTGATTGATTGTCATTTTTCATCTTTCTCTTGCAAAAAATCTCATAGACTGATTGTCATCTTTTATCTTTCTCTTGCAAGAAATCTCATGCTCTGTTATAATTTACTATAGTATGTAACAAGAACCTTGGTATTATGCCTATGTAAGCTTATGCTTGCTTTGTAACCGCCGATTCACTATTGTACGGTCGTTTGGTTCATTGTTACACACATCATATCATACAATCAAATTTTTTTCAAGCAGAAAGCGAGGATATTCATATGAGTAGCGAAATTAAAGATTTAAGCCTTTCTCCCTCCGGGGAACACAAAATCGAATGGGTGCGAAAAAACTGCCCCTTACTGCGAAGTCTGGAGGAGGAATTTTCCGCCGCAAAACCATTTGCCGGTGTACGGGTTGCTCTTTCCATTCATTTGGAAGCAAAAACGGCGTACCTGTGTAAGGTTTTAGCCGCAGGTGGTGCAGAAATGTTCATCACCGGCAGTAACCCCTTATCTACCCAAGACGACGTGGCGGCGGCTTTAGTCAGCAGCGGTCTGAATGTGTTCGCTTGGTATGATTCTACTCCAGAGGAATATGAACGCCACATTTCCATGGTTTTAGAAAATGACTGCAACATCATCATTGATGACGGCGGCGATCTTGTGACCACCCTGCACAGCAAATTTCCCGAGAAGATAAAGTATGTTATCGGAGGCTGCGAGGAAACCACCACAGGCATCATTCGCCTTATTGCCATGGCAAATAAGGGTACACTTCAATTCCCCATGGTTCTGGTAAACAATGCCGATTGCAAACATTTGTTCGACAACCGTTATGGGACAGGTCAGTCGGTTTTCGACGGAATCAACCGTACTACGAACCTGATTGTTGCAGGGAAAGTCGTAGTGGTTGCCGGTTATGGTTGGTGCGGCAAGGGCGTTGCCATGCGTGCGAAAGGCTTAGGCGCACAGGTTGTGGTAACGGAAATTGATCCCATTAAGGCCATCGAGGCAGTTATGGACGGCTTTGACGTGATGCCTATGAAAGAAGCCGCAAAGGTCGGTGATTTCTTTATTACGGTAACGGGCTGTGCCGGGGTCATTGACGAAGAAGATTTCAAGCAGATGAAAAACGGAGCCATCCTGTGCAACGCAGGACATTTTGATGTAGAAATCGACATGAAACGTCTGCGTGAGATTGCCCTTTCAAAAGCAGAGCAACGAAAGAACATCATGGGCTATCAGATGAGCGAGGATGTCTGGATTTACGTTTTAGCAGAAGGTCGCTTGGTAAATCTGGCGGCAGGCGACGGACATCCTGCCGAAATCATGGATATGAGTTTTGCCATTCAGGCACTAAGCGCCAAATATCTGGTGGAACATAAAGGACGTCTTACGGAGAAGTTGATTTCCGTTCCCAAGGAAGTAGATCTTGAGGTGGCAAAAAGAAAGCTTTCCTTCTTGGGGAAACAGTTGGATCATTTGACCGATGCACAGGTGGAGTATTTGAATTCATCAGCGATATAGGAGAGGTTTTTCTGATGGACGTGCTGGTAGAATCCTTACATTTGTAAAACACCTATGCTCATCAGCCATATAATATTTTTGCAGATAGACGTGCTGGTAGAATGTTATGTATCAGCACGTTTTCTTTCCACTAAAACAGGGGGATTTTCGATTGAATCAGCTATTAGAAAAACTGCCGGAAGCCTTAACCGCAAGTGAAGAAACCACCTTGGTAAACGCTCTTATCCGCCGCTTTCAAATAGAATTTACGAAGAATGACAAAAGCGGTATCTATGGGCATACACAATATGCCATGGCATATAATTCCAATAAAATCGAAGGCAGTCAGCTCACAGAACAGCAAACGGTCAGCCTATTTGATACGGGAACAATTTCAGCGGATGGAACATTTTTCAAGGCAAAAGATATTGAAGAGACCACCGGTCATTTTATGATGTTCAATGAAATGCTGAAAAATCATGAAATGCCGCTTTCGGAAGAAATCATTAAAAAATACCATTTCCGTCTAAAGAGCGGGGTGTTTGAGGATTTTGCAAATGGATACCTTGCAGGAGAATACAAAAACAGGGAAAACCGTATCGCAAATATTGTAACTGCAAAAGTTTCTGAAGTCCCTGACAAAATGAATGCTCTACTCACAGAATTAGGTTGCAAGCAGAACATTCAGGTCAGCGACCTTGCAAGAGTGCATATCCAATTTGAAACCATCCACCCCTTTCAAGACGGAAATGGGCGAACCGGGCGAATGATTCTGTTTCACGAATGTTTAAGAAATGGCATACTGCCCTTTATTATTCAAGACAAGAACAAGCTACAATACTACGAAGCCTTAAATGCGGCTCAGACAAAGAACGATTATGAAAAGATGGAAGCATTCTTTCGAAAAGAACAGACAGATTACTATGGACTGATGAAGCACTATTTGAGGGTGTCGCCTGATTCTATATAAAAGTGTTCCATAATGGAAATCCACAGTCCAAAAAAATCCATTGACATTTTGAAAAATCCTGTTATACTTATTACAAGACCTTGACCGCCAAGATGCGTTCTGGCATTCGAGGACAATGGCATATATGACGTTTTTTTTGCGTGCATTGTTCTCGAAATCTAGGTTTCGGGAACTTTTTTGCGTGAAAATAGGATCAATTTCTCGAGAGTTCATACCACTAATCACACAGCACAGGAGGAAAAGCATGAAACGTATTGCAGTTGTAGGAGCAATTTTGGAAAATCCGGCATTGGTGCAGAAAGATTTTAATGAAATCATTTCTGCATTTAAGGGTATCGTTAAGGGGCGTATGGGCATTCCCTTGGAAGATGAGGGCATGTCTGTCATTTCCATTATCTTAAAAGGGGAATTAGATGACATCAATTCTCTTACAGGAAAAATCGGCAGGCTTCCCGGGGTTACGGTAAAAACAGCGATTTCTAAGGAAGGTGCATAACTATGTTCATTGACAAAACCTACATTGAAGATTTACTGAAAAATGCAAAAAACACCACCGAATCTGAGCTAAATGCCATCTTAGATAAAGCAAGTAAAGGACTTGGACTCTCCCACAGAGAAACGGCTGCCCTACTTACCGCCACAACGCCCATGCACACACAGCGAATCTTTGAGATTGCAAATCAAATCAAGCAGAACATTTACGGAAACCGCATTGTTATGTTCGCACCACTTTATGTCAGCGATTATTGCGTGAATCAGTGTGCCTATTGCAGTTATAACAGCAAACACCGGTTCGATCGCCGCAAACTCACCATGGAGGAGGTGCGGCAGGAGGTTGCTCTCTTAGAACGCATGGGTCACAAACGGATTGCCTTAGAGGCAGGAGAACATGAGGGCGAATGCTCCATTGACTACATTTTAGAGTGCATTACTACCATCTATCAGATGAAATCGGAGGGAGAAATCCGCCGTATCAATGTAAATATTGCCGCTACCACCGTGGAAAATTACCGCAAGTTGCATTCTGCGGGGATTGGCACCTACATTTTATTTCAAGAAACCTACCATCCCGACCAGTACAAAAAAGTACATTTGGCAGGACCTAAGGCGGACTATGCCTACCACACCACGGCATTTGACCGGGCTATGGAGGGTGGAATCGAAGACGTGGGGGGGGGTGTCTTATTTGGATTTGCCGACCCACTCTTTGAAGTCATGGGTTTGCTGTTGCACAATGAACACTTAGAGGAAACCTTCGGTGTGGGATTTCATACGATTTCCGTTCCTCGGGTATGTCCTGCACCATCCGTTGACACCTCTGTTTTCCCCTATCTTGTAGATGATGATTTGTTTGAAAAACTTGTAGCAATTATCCGCATTGCCGTACCATTTACAGGCATTATCCTTTCCACAAGGGAAAGCAGTCAGATGCGCAAACGTCTCCTTAAAATCGGCATATCACAGCTTAGCGCAGGTTCCGCCACAGGGGTTGGGGGCTACAAAAATGCAAATCAAAATCCGCAATTTACCGTAACAGATGAACGCAGTGCCTTTGAAATCATTTCCGAATTACTTGAAACCGGATACCTGCCCAGTTTTTGCACCGCCTGCTATCGCAGTGGACGTACCGGCGACCGTTTCATGAGCCTTGCCAAATCGGGGCAAATTAAAAACGTCTGCCTGCCAAATGCCTTGATGACCTTGTGCGAATATGCACAAGATTACGGTAGCGATGCGTTTCGAGAAAAGGTGTATGCGGCGGTGGAACGTGAACTACTCGGCATTGCAAATGAGGTTATGAGGGAAAGAACCCGTGACAGTATTGCAAAGATTAAGCAGGGGCAGCATGATTTCTTTGTGTGAATTTGCATAATGCAATTTTGTAGTTCAAAGAGTGTTAGTTTTTGAAACAAATAAAATATTTCTTTGTGTGAATTTATGTAATACAATGAGTGTCGGTGAGAAGAGCGTGCTTGCACGTTCGGCGAGCGACGAATTTTAATCATGATTCAACGAATCATGATACAATAATGAAAGAGGTGAAATTTATGGCAAACAATATCGTCAACTCACTCCGTAAGCACGTTGTGCTGATCGGAAAAACCAATTCCGGAAAATCCACATTATTTAACGCCTTAACAGGGCAGGATAACGCCATCGTATCGGAAACTGCGGGTACCACCACCGACCCTGTGGGAAAGGCAATGGAACTGCTTCCATTTGGTCCGATTTTTCTGGTTGATACGGCAGGCTTAGGCGACACAAGTGATTTGGGTGAAGAACGCATGAAAAAGACCCATATCGCCTGTCGCAGGGGAGATGCTTTCCTCTATGTGGCAAATAGTAATGATTTTGATGAGGATGATTATCTGGCATTTGCCGGGAAGAAACGTCCGCATTTATTGATTTTTACGGAAATAAATACTGCAACAGACTCGGCGGCAATAGCAGCAAAACCGCTGACAACAGATTCTCCGACAACCGCACAGGATTCTCCGACAACAATGCAAGACTCACAGGCAACCACCCGAGAACGCCTCTTTGTCGCCTATCCCCATGCACTGACCTTCGCCGAGAATGGAGATCCCATCGAAATACGTTCCGCCCTCTCCGCCTTGCTTTCTGAGTTAGAGCCGGATGATGGATACATGATCGGTGATTTGATTCCCTATAATAGCAATGTTATCTTTGTCATTCCCGTTGACAGCGAAGCACCGAAAGGACGCATTATTTTGCCTCAAGTACAATTACTGCGGGAATGCCTAGACCACGGTATCAGAAGCTATGTGGTGCGGGACAGCGAATTAGAGGATGCCATTGCAACTTTAGGGGAAGCTTCCATCCGCTTGGTGGTTACGGACAGTCAAGCCTTTGCTTATGTCAATCAGATTGTTCCGGATTCCGTTCAGCTGACATCATTTTCCATTTTATTGGCACGGCAAAAAGGCAACATCACGCAACTTTTAGAAGGTGTAGACGCTTTTGCTCATTTACCCGATGGGGCAAAAATCCTCATGCTTGAGGGCTGTACCCACAACCACACTCACGAGGATATTGGGCGTGTAAAAATCCCGAAACTGCTGAAAGAGCAAACGGGAAAGACCTTTGATTTTCAGTTTTTCAGCGGATATGATTTCCCTTCTGATTTGTCCCCCTATGCGGCGGCCATTCAGTGCGGCAACTGCATGATTAACCGCCGAGAAGCTTTTGCTCGTTTAGAGGAACTTACGGCGGCGAATATCCCTGTGACAAATTACGGACTCATGCTGGCTTGGGTTAATGGGATTTTGGAGCGAGCGACAGAGTTGTTTCGTTAAATGCAAACGAACGTTACAGGGACTGCCGTCCCACTGATTTGGTCACAAACCACGAAGTCATTTCATGAAAAGGAGCATTCCTACATGACTACACCTATGACAGATTCTGTGCTACTGCACTTCATCCAAACGACTGACCCTGATGAAATCGCCGATTTATTTCAAGCCGCCCGTGACCTGCGTGAGTTACATTACGGCAAAGATGTCTACGTGCGCGGACTGATTGAATTCACCTCCTACTGCCGCAACGACTGTTATTATTGCGGGCTTCGGTGCAGTAATCACAGTGCTGAACGCTACCGTTTATCCGTGGAAGAAATCCTTAACTGCTGTCACCATGGAGAACGGTTGGGATTTCACACCTTTGTCTTGCAAGGCGGCGAGGATCCCTATTTTACGGATACTATTTTAACAGAAATAATTACCGAAATACGCCGACAATTTCCAAATCATGCCATCACTTTATCCATTGGCGAACGCAGTTTCGACAGTTATGCACGTTTTTTTGCGGCGGGTGCTGACCGTTACCTGCTACGCCATGAAACGGCAAATGAAACCCATTACGGGCAACTTCATCCCAACAATATGTCCCTGAAAGCACGCAAAAAATGTCTGATGGACTTGAAAGAAATCGGCTACCAAGTGGGTGCAGGACTTATGGTGGGAAGCCCATTTCAGACGGCGGAACATCTATTAGAGGATTTGCATTTTCTGCAAGAATTACAACCCCATATGGTGGGCATTGGTCCCTTCATTCCTCATGTGCAAACCCCTTTTTCCACATTTGGCAACGGTGATCTTGATTTGACTTTTCGCATGATTGCCCTGACACGACTCTTATTGCCAAATGCCTTACTGCCTGCCACAACTGCCGTGGGAACCCTCTCTCCGAAAGGGCGGGAAGCGGCTCTCCTTGCAGGAGCAAATGTGGTCATGCCAAATCTCTCCCCTCTAGGAGTTCGAAAAAAATATGCCCTCTATGACAACAAGATCTGCACCGGGGACGAAACAGCAGAGTGCTTAAAATGCCTGCAAGGGAGGATTGAGCGTACCGGGTATTCTATGAATATGGGGAGAGGGGATTATATCCACTTGCCATTTTAAGAAAGCTATGCTATCATAGCAAGAAAGCATCAAAAGCAATGGAAAGGATCCCCCCCCATGAAAGATATGGAAATCGAACGCAAATTCTTACTCAAACAGGTTCCTGCAAATTTAGAGCAGTATCCCCATTCTAAAATCGAACAGGGCTATTTGTGTACCAATCCTGTGGTACGCATCCGCCGTCAAGATAGTGAATATTTTTTGACCTATAAAGGCGGTGGTATGATGGCTCGTATGGAATACAACCTCCCTCTCACCTTAGAGTCCTACCTCCATTTGAAGGAAAAAACAGATGGCATTCTCATTACCAAGACACGCTACCGTTTGCCCTATCAAGACAAGCACACCATTGAATTAGATGTATTTGAAGGCAGTCTGGCTCCTCTTTTGTTGGCTGAGGTAGAATTTGAATCAGAGGAAGAGGCAAACGCCTTCACCCCCCCCCAGTGGTTCGGGGAAGATGTAACCTATTCCTCAAAATATCATAATAGTGTTATGTCAGCTACTGTTTTGGCATAAGCAATCCGCAAGGTGTTTTTAGAAGAAAAACCCATATTGTTCATGCACCAAATTGCGTTTTGGCGATTAAATCCTGCACTTTACAGCAAAGAAAGCTAAAACAAAAAAACATCAAAATTCCATGCTGAATTTTGATGTTTTTTTGTTTTCACCGTATGAATCCACGCCTTTTTGCACACACTACTCCCAACAAATTAAAAGGAGCATTTCTAAAATGAAGCAAAAAGAAAATTCCATTACCTACACCCCACAAAAGGATTACGATTATTTAGGCGCAAGTGCTAGCACGGACTGCACCGGTTCGGTGCCAAGACCACCCCAGTCAGATGCGGAATTAGATTCCTATTTGGATGTCTATCCTTTCCTTCCTCAATCTGCGCTCAAACCAAATAAGGAAAAAACCACCTCACAGGAACGATCTGAAACGTTCAAAAAAGGTCTGTGATAAATTAAATAATGACCCAAAATAAGAGAAAGCCGTATCTCACATGAGCGATCTGAAACGACTAAAAAAAGTCTACGATAAATTAAACAACGACAACTTACGCAGCAGGCTCCTTAAGACGGCGGATATGTTACATTTTCGCAAGGATATTATCCGCATGGACACCAATAATATTTGCAATGTCCACTGCATTATGTGCAGCAGTCCAAGGGATACTTCTGTAAAATTTCTCGCCCTGACGGATTTTGCAAAAATCATGGATACCTTTGGCAAACGAACACGTATGCTGTATTTATCTTGTTCCTATGAACCGCTTTTAACACCTGATTTTCATGAATATGTCCGCTGTGCAAAGGCAAAAGGGATTCCCCATGTTTCCATTTGCACCAATGGTCTGCTCCTAAATCAAAAAACGATTGCCGATTTGATTGAAAGCGGCACAGATGAAATCATTGTATCCTTTAACGGATTTTGCCGGGAAGATTATGAGCGTATCATGAAGGGTTCCGATTTTCACAAGGTATGCGACAACATCAAAAACCTACAAGCCTATAAGAAACAACATGGGCGTACCAAACCTGCCCTGCGCATAAATACCATGCTGTTAAAGTCAAATCTCCTACGTTTTGATACCATGCTCTCTTTTTGGAACAAACATTCCATCGACAGCATTCAGTTTCGAGAAGTGGTACAAACAGCACCGTCTTGCGATAAAAACGAACTGCAAAAGGAACTGCTCCGGTCTTTGGAGGAAAAGGAATACAACAAAATAATGACACAATTCCAAGCCCTGATTTTAGACAAGGCTCCCTCCATAGAAATCATTTTGCCCAAGGGCATTTTAGAGAAGCCAAGACAGGAGAACCGCTCTTTCATTGGAGTGAAAAAGACAGAACTTGTAGACGGCAAGGATTCCAAAACTGATTCGGAGGAAGCGACAAAAATCCGAAAGGGCAAAGATTCCAAAAACGTGTCAGCGGAAAAAACAGAAATCCGAAAGGACAAATATTCCGAAAGTGTGCCGACGAAAGCTAGCTGCTCTATTCCCTTTTTTTCCTATTGGATTGATATAGAGGGGGGTGTTAGAAGCTGCGGCTTTGATTCAAAAGCACACATAGGAAATGCGATTTCGGAAAATAGCAGGGAACTTCAAAAAAGGCGAAAGGAATTTTGCAAACTTGCCTTGGCGGGAGAATGCAGCAGAGAACTTTGTACGATGAATATGGAAAGCTCAACAATCCTGTAAATTGCCGAAAATGACAATCCACTATTTCCGGATTTGCCTAAACGCACATCATATCACCTATATATCAGTGATAACTTACGTGTGTTGATTTTTCTGCACACACATCATCACCGTAACAACCTGCATATACTGATTTACCTGACTACAGAAAAAACCTCTCCCCAACATAATGAAAATACCAGGAAAAATCCACTCGCTTAGCCCCCTCTTCCACTGTAATGGGTAATTCTCCCAGTTTCATTTCATCCAGAAAATAGACCGCCTTCCCGATTGTACTGCCTGCTTCTACGGGTGCAAGCAAAGACTCCGGCAATTCATACACCGTATGTACCATTTCCTCTTTTGTTTTTAACAGCTTCCATTCTTGCTCTTTCAGCACGGGCGAAAGGTAGGTGGCATCATGTGGCTTGCCCGTGTTTGGAATGGCATCTAAAGCCGGTATTTTCGGCAGATTTTCCTTATGCTTAAAAATATCCTCATATTGATAATTAGACAATCCGTAGGTCATCAGTTCTTTCGTATCCGCCCATTTATAGCTCTTATTGTTCGGCCAACCACAAGCCAAAAGAGCGACAATAAAGGTTCGCTCATCACGCCGCACAGCACCTACATAGCAATAGCCTGCATTTCCGGTAAATCCCGTTTTGCCGGATAGGGCACCATCCATCATATTCAAAAAAGCATTGTGATTGTTGCAGGAATAGGATTTTCGCCCGTCTGTGCTAGAGAAACTGTAGGAAGGAGTGCGGGTGATGGCAAGAAATGTTTCGTTTTGAATGCAATAACGCATAATCAGCGCAAGATCCCTTGCCGTGGTGCCATGAACCCCTACATCATCCTGTGCATCCAGACCATTTGGCGTAATAAAATAGCTGTCGCTGCAACCGATTTCCTTGGCTTTTTTGTTCATCAAAGCGGCAAAGCCTTCCACGCTCTGCCCGATATGCTCGGCAATGACTACTGCGGCATCATTATGGGATTCCAACATCAGGGAATAGAGTAAATCTTTCACATAAAAGCAATCCCCCTCGCTCATGCCAAGACGTACCTTGGGCCTTGTTGCCGCATAAGCACTGGCAGTTGCAATTTCCTCCATTTGCCCGCTCTCAATAGCAAGGATAGCCGTTAAAATCTTTGTAGTACTGGCATTTGGCATATGTACATAGCCCTCTTTTTCATACAACACTCTGCCGGAATCCGCATCCATAAGGACAGCAGAGCGGGCATAGAGGTTGAAGTTGGGGGCTTTGGTTGAGGTTAGGGTTTCACCTGTAATAACATCATTTTCGCCTTGGGCAACAAAAGTTTCACCATTAACTGCAAATGGTAGGGCAGCTTGGGCAACGCCTACATCAGAACATATGTTCACCTGCATGATTACGAGAACAGCACAACTAAAAAAGATCAGAAATCGTTTCCTATGACTCATTCCATTTACTCCGAGCAAGATTCTATCCCTATCAGTTTATGCTGTTGCTTGTGCTGTCATGATTAATCCCATTTTAGGGGCGCTGCTACTTTCAGCGTAATTGCCTGTGCATTTAGCACCGGAATCGTTTCTACGTATGAAAAACTGTTAAAGCATATTGAAATTTGCTTATTTATGCGGCATAATTACAATAGATACATTTTAGAAACCAGAAAGGAACGGCATATGCAATCACACAACACATCGACAATCCGCTACCAAAATATATCTTATTGCACACCGATGAAACCGTTGCGACAGTTTATCGGACACTTAATAATGCACGAAAAAAACTAGACCAGAAAATTGCAATTCAAAAATTGTTATGGTCTAGTTTTCTCCGCACATTATATTTTCTGTCTTAGATTATTGGAATTTTCCTTGTTTCACCTTTTCTTTACTTATTTTACTTTTTTATCATTCTGCACCTATTGCTTTTTTCTTTTGAACTACTTTGATAAATTGCTCTTCCGCATAAGATGCCAAAATACCACCTAAAACCCCACCAATCACATTCAAAATAATATCATCAATATCAACCACTCTATAATTTACTCCCAAGAGGAAATTAAATAACCCTTGCATCGCCTCAATCGTACAAGAAAGAAATAGGATGCAAATCAACATCCGCCTCTTCTTTTTCGAATCATGCAAGTAAAAATGTAAAGAAACAGCAAAAGGAATAAATAATATAATATTACCAAACAGTTGATAGATAATACTGCTCCAAGCACGATACTTTACTGCTTCCCAAACAGTAGTAACTATTGTGTGAAACGGAACAAAATTATTAATCAAGCCTTCTCCGTTTTGTTTTATACTTTCTATTAGTTCCTCCTGCATGGGTAAAGGAAAAAAGCATAAGGAAACAACAAGCATAACTGACATGATACAGCCGATGAAGGATAAAACTTTTCTTTTTTTCACTTCACTATTCACAAGAAAAATAACAATCACATTAAGCAAAATGAATGCCAAGAAAAAATTAATAAAACGGCTTGTCAACATTATTCATTCTCCTTAATATTTCAAAGTCCCAGAACCAATGAGTTGTCCTACAGCTACGGGTTTCCAAAATTCATAACTGTATGAAGTTCCTGTTGTTGTAGGAAAACTGCAACTGCCTGAACTATTTACCTTGCAATCAATTGATCTTGAGGTAATATACTCATCTGAGCCTATCAACTTGGGTTTGAATTGTTTAACATCAAACCAATTTTCGCTTGAACCATTTGTTGTCGTATAAATATTGAAGTTTGCTGATGATTGTGTGGCTTTTTGCGTACCAGATACAGAAAGCTGATGTTTGAAGTTATAAGTAAAACTATAAGTGGTTGCTGCATAAACAGTAGCATAAGATAACATCACACCCAGACACGTTAAAACTCCAATTCTCTTTAGCATTTTTATTACTCTGTTCCTCTCTTTCGTTTTTTGATTATTTTTTCTTACTAGGCTATTTTAATATCTTTTTCTTGAAAACACAAGTGTTTTTTAGCAAAAATTGTCATTTCTCCCATATGCACAAATTTCCGGGAATCTGATGCAAGAACTTGCAGTCAACAAAATGAATATGCTGCCGATTACGACAGACTACTCGATAAAAAATTTGGCAAACGCAGAGATATTGACAAGTTGCTTGCACACCTAACGAGCCATGATAAAACTGAATTTGAAGAGTTATATTTTGCACGTAACCATAAGCTTGATACCTACCGTGAAAAACATCACAAGCGTGCATGGTATCTTGTAGCAAAATATATCCGATATTTCTGGAACTGAAAATGCCGTTTGGCATCGTGAAATCCCTTAAGCAGCAATTCATCACTCACCGATCTAAATATCCAACTGTAGACTCATTTCCTCTTCCGCTTGTTGCTTAAATTCTTCTAATTGTTCCGGATTTAAGATGGGCAGTTCCTCCAAGGAACCAAAGCCAAAACTCCTTAAAAATTCCTCCGATGTGCCAAATAGCAACGGCCTCCCCGGTGCCTCTAATCTGCCTAATTCCCGTACCATCTCGTATTCTAAGAGCTTATTAACGGCGTGGTCACTACTTACTCCCCGGATTTTTTCGATTTGTAATTTGGTAATAGGCTGTTTGTAGGCAATGATGGAGAGGGTTTCTAAAAGTACATCCGTTAGGATATGCTTTTTGGGCTGCCTGGCAATCTGAATCAAGGATTCATAATGCTCCGACTTGGTACACATCTGAAATGCACCCTCCAGCTCTATGATACGAATACCCCTATCCTCCTGCTCATAATACGTCATCAACTCGCCCAATAATTCCAAAGTTTCCTCTAAGGAAAGTCCTATCGCCTCTGCGATTTTCTCCCCTTCTACCGATTCCCCCATGGCAAATAAAATAGCTTCTATCGCTCCACTTTTATTCTTCTCTATCATTACTTTCCTCTTCCTCCACCATATGGCTTTCAATCAAAATATCATCAAAAACATTTTCCTGAGAAATGCTGATTTTCCCTGTTTTCATCAATTCCAATATCGTCAAAAAAGTAACGATTAACTCAATGCGACTCTCCTGCTTCGCCAAGAGTTTGCGAAAACTAAAGCGTTTCTGTGTTGCCGCAAATTCCTCTACGTAGAGCATTTTTTCCTCTAGGGAAATCTCCTCTTTTTCAATCTTGCCAAATTTGGAACGTATGGGATCAATCTTATCTTCCTGTTTTCGCAGGATAGACTCGAAAATCTTTTTCAGATTTGCCAAACTGACATTTGAAAGCAATTCCGACACATCAACGGGTTGCTCATATTCTGTCACTTCCTTGGGCAAACTGGCATTCTTGAAAAAGGCGTATCCGGAATCCGCCATACGTCCTTTTAATTCCTCGGAAATACATTTGTACATCTTGTATTCCAACAACTGCTGAATCAATTCAGCCCTTGGATCGCCCTCTTCTTCCTCGTCGGTTTCAGGTGCCGGCAAAAGCATTCTGGA
Organism: Clostridia bacterium; assembly: GCA_026000755.1. Lineage (GTDB taxonomy): Bacteria > Bacillota > Clostridia > Lachnospirales > Lachnospiraceae > BNZC01. The sequence goes on along the minus strand of BNZC01000005.1, from coordinate 50,426 downwards.
TTTGATGTCAAGAAGGGTTGCCGCCATCAGCAGAAATTCGCTCATGACATTTAAGTCTTGCCGCTGCATCGCCTCTATGTACTCCAAATACTGAGCCGTGATTTCCACAATGGGAATGTCATATATGCTTACTTTATTTTTATCCAACAAATGCAAAAGAAGATCAAGGGGACCTTCAAAGGCTTGCAGTTTTACGTTTAAGTTCATATAAGATTACTCCTTGATGGGGGTAGTTGCTTGTTACTGTAAATGCTTTTTGCAATGTTAGGATTACATCATTTCTATCATTACTACTGTTTCGCTTCCGGGGACAGCCGCACAAACAACACTTCCGCCCGATTGCGAATCCGAATGTGAAAGGTATGGGTGCCTAAGCCACGGCTTACAATAATATGACGAGATTGATTTGTACCTTGTAAACCTTGTCCGACTGTGGACTTTCTACGCCCAGCCTTCTGTCCGCCACCTGTTTTCCATTTCTCCCCTTCCAAGGAAACCACATAATCTCCTGCATTAAATTTCGGAAAGAAGGTCAACTGCGGAGAGAACAGACCGCCTATTATCGGAAATGAAATCAATCCGCCATGGTTATGTCCGCAAAGGGTCAGATCCGATCCCCATTTTGCGTATTGCATCCCATATTCCGGATTGTGTGCCAACAATATCTGTACATGATTCCTATCTGCCTTGCCCAAAAATGCTTCAGGAACAGTATCTTCCATAGGAATGCGTTTTCCTTTTTTGTAGTAAGTCAGGGGAATGTCAAATCCTGCTAAAGCAAGGATATCTGCTCCTATGGTGATGGTGGCATTTTGGTTTTCTAAAATGGTAATGCCCATGTTCCGTACCGATTCCAGGTATTTGGTAAACGCAATGGAAATGGATAAAACTTCTGTGCTTTGAGACTCTGCCTCATGGCTTTTAAGGTTGCCAATTACCATACCACTTTTATTCTTGGCAACAGGCAAATCAGTTTTTGCCAACGCCATGCCATTTTTATTCTTGGTAACAGTGACTGCTTCTATATTTTCAGAGTCCGCCGCACGGCTTTCATGGTTACCAAAACAATAATATACCGGGGCAATCTTAACAAGTCCCCGAAGCAAAGTTTCTGCCTTTGCAAAGGAGCTTTCATCTTTTGCTACAATGCAATCTCCACCCACCAGAATCACATGAGGTTGGCAGGAAGTTACTGCCTTAAGCAAGTATGCGTTGTCCACGCCATATTCATACCCGTGGGTATCCGTCAAAAATGCCAGACGTATTTCCTGTGTCAGACGTTTATCAAATAGGGCATAGCTTGTAATTTGAAATTTTTCAAGTTCTGCTTTTTGCCATCTGCAATAGTAGAGAAAAAACAGTACAAGCAAGAGCAGTATCATTGAGATTAAAATTTTCATTATTATGGTTTCCATTGTACCATAGTGGCTAAGTACAGATTCTTACTACGCTCAAAAAACATCTTGCAAAATGGTTCTCACGAAACAATGATTACACACCCTCCACCTGCTCTATCCCTGTCACATCGGAATCAATGGTCATCGAATAATTCGTGTAATACACCACAAATCCCGGCGGGCTTGCCTTGGGCTTTTTGATTTCCTTGCGTAACACGTAGTCGATTTCCACTTTATCACTGCCCCTGCCTTTGGAATAATAGGCTGCCAAACGCCCCGCTTCCTCAAATACGCCATCGGGCAATTCTTTTCCCGCTGTTTTTACAATAACATGAGAACCGGGAATCCCCTTCGCATGAAACCACCAATCCTCTCCATTTGCAAAAGAAAAGGTCAGTTCGTCATTTTGAAAATTATTTTTTCCCACATACATATGGAAGCCATCTGTAGAAATGTAATGAAAGGGCTTGCTTTTGATCTTTTCTTTCTTTCCATGCCCCTTACTCTTGATATAGCCATAGGCGGTAAGTTCCGCCTTAATTTGTACCAAATCTTCCTCGGAAAGGGCAATGTCTAATGCCGCCGCAATGGATTCCAAATGAGTGATTTCATCATGAACCGTCTTGGTAAGCTCTGACAAAGCCTCATAGGTACGCTTCATCTTATTGTAACGTTCAAAGTATTTCTTGGCATTTTCCATGGGAGTCAAACGTGATTCCAAGGGAATTCGTATGGTTTCATTGGTATAATAATTGAGAGCGGAAAAGCTTTCACTCCCCTCCTCTACCCCATGACCATAGGTGTGAATCAACTCCCCATAGACCTTGTATTTGTCCCGTTTTTCTGTGTCTTTCATCTGACGCAGCTGTAAATCATATTTCTTGCGGTTACGCTCTAACGCCGTCTGGACAATGCGGCGCAAATCAAAAGATTTTTGGCGGATACGTGTGTAAACGCTTTTTTCGGCATAATATTCTTGCAAAACCTCAGAAATAGAATCATGGGAATCCACCGTCAAATCTCCGTACTGATGTAGAAAAACAGCGGAAAATTCCACCGGCTCTCGTTTCCTGTGGATAATGACAGGAGAAAATTGCCCGGCTTTCACTTCTTGCATAAGAAAGGAAAGCTGTGTATAGAGCAGGGAAAGAGCTTCCTGTGAAACCTCATTTGCAGGTTGATTTTCTTCTAGGTCAAGGTGCTGCGGTTGCGCTTCAAAGGCACGATAACACAGTTCTTTTGCAATCACCGGGCTGATTCCGGTAAAACTGCTGTACAGTGCTTTGCTTAGGGGCAGTGGGCTGTCTTTTAGCACCTGATTAAACTCCTGTTCCGAAATCGCAAGGGGATCCTTCTTCTGCATGGTATCGGGAATAAAATACTGCCGCCCCGGCAGTACCTCACGAACAGAGCTGACTTGGTTAGAGATGTGCTTCATGCTGTCTATAATCTTATCCGTATCATCACAGAAAATAACATTGCTGTGCTTGCCCATCAGCTCTACAATAAGGAACTTTCGGCACAAATCCCCCAAATCATTCAGATGGGAAATCTCAAAACGGATAATACGCTCTAATCCCGGCTGTGTGACAGAAATAATGCGCCCCCCCCCTATGTGTTTCCGAAGGAGCATACAAAAATTAGGAGCAGTCAAGGGGCTTAGTTTATTCTCCTGTGTCAAATAAACCAAGGGCAGACTTGCTCCTGCACAAATCAACAACCGCTCCTGAGCGGCTTGCTTAACGGTAAATAACAGTTCGTCTTTTTCAGGTTGAGCGATCTTGTTGATACGCCCCCCCTCCAGGTGTTCTTTTAATTCTTTTACCAAAGCGGAAACAACAATTCCGTCAAATGCCATGAAATCCTCCATGAGTGTAGACTCGCAAGTCACAGACTTGCGAGTTGTCGCGATGTTCGTCGAATGCCCGTTTATTGCGAACCTGCTATGCACAAGTGCATAGCTACGCCGATATATTCATTCGCAAATTCGCTTACCTGCGATTTGCTCATTCCATATCTGCTGTGCTTGAAAAGCAAGCACAGGTTCGCATTGTGGTCATTCTCCTCACTATTACACGCAGATCTGTGCCTCTATCCCCAAAACCTCTTTGTTTTTCTCCAAAAGCGGTCTTACCACATCTCGCAAAAAGCCCTCCGTCTGCTCTAGTGATCGTCCAACGTAACGAGCAGGCTCCATCGCCTGTGCAAGTTCTTCCTTACTCATCTGAAAAGCTGAATCGGCGGCAATTAAATCCAACAAATTATTTTCTTCGCCCTTCTCTTTTACATTGGCTCCTGCTATCATAGACAATTCACGTATCTTCTCGTGGAGAATTTGGCGATTCCCCCCACGTTTTACCGCATCCATTAAGATATTTTCCGTTGCCATAAAGGGCAGTTCGCTCATCAAACGTTTCTCTATGACTTTCGGGTACACCTTTAAGCCGTCGCTTACATTTAGGCACAAATCCAAAATCCCGTCTGCTGCTAAGAATCCCTCCGCAACCGACAAGCGTTTATTGGCTGAATCGTCTAAGGTACGTTCAAACCATTGGGTCGCCGAAGTGATGGCAGGATTTAAGGCATCCGCCATGACAAATCGGGCAAGGGAAGCAATACGCTCCGAACGCATGGGATTGCGTTTATACGCCATAGCAGAAGATCCGATCTGTTGTTTTTCAAAGGGTTCTTCCACTTCTTTTAAGTGCTGCAACAGGCGAATGTCATTTGACAGCTTATGGGCGGATGCTGCAATCTGGGCAAGTACGTGCAAGATACGAGTATCCACTTTGCGAGAATAGGTCTGTCCCGATACCGGATAACAATCTGAGAAACCCATTTTCTTTGCAATTAAGGGGTCTATTTTCTCTACGGTTTCATGATTTCCGTCAAATAACTCAAGGAAACTTGCCTGTGTTCCCGTGGTTCCCTTAGAACCCAGTAACTTCATGGTGGATAAGACATGATCCACATCCTCTAAATCCAACAAAAATTCCTGTATCCACAAACAGGCTCGCTTACCTACGGTTGTGGGTTGTGCCGGCTGAAAATGGGTGAAACCCAAGGTGGGCTGTGCTTTCCATTCTTCTGCAAATTCGGCGAGTTTTGCTATCACGTTAATCAACTTGCCTCGAAGAAGGCTTAAGGCTTCCGTCATCAAAATCAGATCCGTGTTATCTCCCACATAGCAGGAGGTTGCCCCTAAATGGATAATCCCCGCCGCCTTCGGGCATTGCTGTCCGTAGGCGTAAACATGACTCATCACATCATGGCGCACTTCTTTTTCCTTGGCACGGGCGATGTCATAGTTAATGTCTGTTTCATGTGCCTTTAATTCATCTATCATCTCTTGGGTAATAACAGGCTTACCGTCTTGGCTTAAACCCAGTTCCATTTCCGTTTCCGCCAAGGCAATCCAAAGCCGCCTCCACGTGCGGAACTTCTTGTCAGGAGAGAAAATAAATTGCATTTCTTTGCTTGCATAACGCTCCGATAGGGGACTGTTGTAGTTGTGTGTGGGTGTTGACATATATTTTCTCCTTACTTGTCGTAGTCGCCCCTGATATCCGTTGTGGGGGGATCCATGGGATATTTCCCTGAAAAACAGCCCATGCAAAGACCAACACCATCCGCCATCTGTGCCAAACGTTCCTCCGTAAGATAGGCTAAACTATCGGCACCAATGACACGGCGAATGTCTTCTACATCTCTGTTGTAGGCAATCAGTTGTTCTCTGGCGGGAATATCCGTTCCAAAATAGCAGGGCCACAGGAATGGCGGGGAACTGACCCGCATATGGACTTCCTTTGCTCCGGATTCCTTTAACATACTTACAATCCGATCGGAGGTCGTCCCCCGCACGATGGAGTCGTCAATCATGATAACCCGCTTACCTGCCACCGCTTCCTTTAAGACATTGAGTTTGATGCGGACACCGGATTCTCGATTCTCCTGACCCGGACGGATAAAGGTGCGACCCACGTAAGAATTTTTCACAAAGGCTTTTCCATAGGGAACGCCGGATTCTAAAGAATAGCCCAAGGCCGCCGCATTGCCTGATTCCGGCACTCCTACCACTAAATCCGCCTCTACAGGGCTGTCTATTGCCAAAAACCGGCCTGCCCGAACCCTAGCTTCATATACGGAAACGCCGTCAATCTGACTGTCCGGTCTTGCAAAATAGATATATTCAAAGGCACAACGGGCTTGCAAATTGTCCTTAAGACACATGGAAGTATCCGAAACAATACCATGTTCCGGCGTAATCGTAACCACCTCTCCCGGCAACACATCTCGTACAAACTCCGCCCCCACCGTTTCTAAGGCACAGCTTTCGGAAACCATGATATAGGCATTGTCACGCTTTCCTATACAAAGAGGCTTAAAGCCATAGGGATCTCTTGCACCTACTAATTTACGGGGACTCATGACTACAAGAGCATAGGCACCCTTTACTTTTTTGACGGCTCTGCTTACCGCCTCTTCCACGCTCTTTGACTTTAGGCGTTCCCTTGCGATATGATAGGCAATGACCTCTGAATCAATGGTAGTCTGAAAAATGGCTCCCGTCTGAACCAACTCTTCGCGAAGTTCTCCTGCATTGATTAGATTTCCATTGTGGGCAAGGGCTAAGGTTCCCTTACTGTAATTTAAGACCAAAGGCTGTGCATTTTCCCGGGTGGAGGCTCCCGCCGTGGAGTAACGGACATGACCCACGCCAATGTCACCCACTAAGGGGTTTAGGGTGTCATAAGAAAACACCTCGCTGACTAAGCCCATGCCCTTATGAACGGACACCTTACCATAAGGTCCTGTGGTTTCGCTTACGGCAATACCGCAACTCTCCTGCCCTCTGTGCTGCAAAGCAAACAGTCCGTAATAAATCGCAGTCGCTACATCCCCCCCCCCGAAATCATACATGCCAAACACGCCACATTCATCTTGTATCTTGTCATTTCCACAATCGTAATCCACGCTCTTTTCCTCCGTGTAAAATTGATGTACAATGGTAAGCCCAAATGCTTAAATAATTGACGTACACAACTTGCAAAGCTCATGATTCACCGGCGTGAAACCATGAAAACAACTTATAAGCCCAAACGCTTAAATACTTCCTGATACGCACCTTCCACATTGCCCAAATCACGGCGGAAACGATCCTTGTCTAATTTTTCTTTGGTCACAGAATCCCACAGACGGCAGGTATCCGGGGAAATCTCATCTGCTAAAATCACGGTTCCCTGATAACGCCCAAATTCAATCTTAAAATCAATCAAGTCAATGTTAGTCTCTGTAAAGAAAGCCTTTAGCACTTCATTTACCCGAAAGGCGTACTTGGTGATTACATCTATCTCTTCTCGAGTCGCCACTCCTAAGGCAATGGCATAATAATCATTGATAAGAGGGTCGCCTAAGGCATCGTCCTTATAGCTGAATTCCAAGGTGGGTGCAAGGAGTATGCGGCCTTCTTCTATGCCCAAACGCTTGCTGAAACTGCCCGCCGCTACATTTCGAATAATAACTTCTAAGGGAACGATGTCCACCTTCTTCACCACGGTTTCCCGCTCGCTTAATTCTTCCACAAAATGGGTGGGAACCCCTTCTTTTTCTAAAATCTGCATCATGTAATTGGACATGCGGTTATTGATTACGCCCTTGCCTGCAATACTGCCTTTCTTCTCGCCGTTAAACGCCGTGGCATCGTCCTTGTAATCTACAATTACAAGATTTTGATCTGCTGTCGCATATACTTTTTTTGCTTTTCCTTCGTAGAGCTGCTGTGATTTTTCCATGAGAATGTCATCCTTTCGTATTCGCTTATCGCAGGGAAGCTTCCCCTCTGCTTTATTATAATACAAGAAATTCTTTTCGTCAATGAGCTTGCCAATTGTTCTTGTTTTTTTCCACATATTATGGTATCATAAGAGTAACAACGGAAATCAAGGGGGGATTGTTATGCAGTTCGTGAAAATAGACGATTTGAAACCGGGAATGCGCTTGGCGCGTCCGATTTACAACAAAATGGGGGTAAAGCTCTACGAACGAGATACTGCCTTGACCCCGCAGACCATTGCCAGCGTGGATAATTTTGACTTGATCGGCATCTATATTTTGGAGCCTGCCGAACCGGTTCCGCCCATGACAGAGGAAGAGTTGGCGTTTGAACAGTTTCAGACTGTGACGGTTTTTCAGTTGCGTGAGATTATGACACAGCTTCGGTCGGGACAAACGCCGAAAGCTTTACCGAGTCTTACTGCGGCGATTTTCAGTCGTTTCGGCTCCCTTGACCACCGCATTCATTTTCTGCAAAATATCCGCAGCACAGGGGATTTCATTTACAAGCATTCCTTAAATACTTCGATTTTATCAGCCTTAATCGTAAGCTCTCTGTCCCTGCCTGCGGCTGACAAGAAAGCTATCATTACTGCTGCTCTGCTCCAAGATCTGGGACGTCTTCTATTGCCTCCGGAGATTTTGGAAAAAGGGGATCATGTAGACAAGACACAACTGGTTACCTATCAAAAAGCCCTATTGGATGGCTTCGCCTTGTTAGAGCCGGATTACAATACCTATATGCTGCCTGATCTTAGCATTTCGATTCTGCGGCAGCTTGCGGGACACAACAATGACCCTACTACCTTGCCGGATAGCGGTGTTGATTGGCTTCCCGGTTCACAAATCATTTTAACTGCCAAGGCCTATGACAGCCTAACCGCCATGCGTTTGGGGGAAGAACCCTTATCCGGTCTTAGTGCCGTTCGCCGTTTAGTCAAATATCCTGCCCAGTATCCTCGTGAAATCGTAGTGGCTTTGACCCAACAGATACACATCCTGCCTACCGCCTGCTGTGTGGATTTGTCGGATGGGGATAAGGGGCTTGTCTTAGCAGAGAACACCGATAATTTCATGATGCCTGTGGTGATTAAGTTTTCTGACAATTTGATTTATGACTTGGCAAGTCCTAAGTGGCATAAAAAGCTGTATGTGACCGATATTATGAAAACCATGGACAATCGCATTCAGATAGACGAGAGTACTTTGCAACAGTTTTTTGTGGACCCTCATACAAAAGAAGAGGCAGAAAAGTTTCGGAAAATGCGAGCGAAGATGAAGAAAGCCGGGAGACTGTAGCGTTTTGTAAAGATGTAGCCCCAAACTGCCGGTACACTGTGACATAGCGTACAAAAAAGACAAGAGCCTTTTGGGATTCTTGTCTTTTTTCATAAGCACATTCTAACAGAAGCTTTGTTCACCTCACCTGCCCCCGCAGTTCCCCCTCTTCCACAGCAATCAAAATCTCATCTCCCAAACGCAACTCTTCCGACAAAATCATTTTTGCCGCCAAAGTTTCCACCGTTTTTTGGAGATAACGCTTCAAGGGTCTTGCTCCGTATAGGGGGTCGTATCCGTGTTCTACAGCGTATTCTTTGGCATCTTCGGATAAACTTAAAGTCAACTCCTTATCTGCCAAACGAGCGTTTAGGTCTTTTAGCAAAAGTTCGATAATGCCACTGATATTTTCCTTACTTAGGGGCTTAAATAAAATCACCTCGTCCAAACGATTCAAAAACTCCGGACGAAAGCTTGCTTTTAGCTCACTCATCACGGCAGTTTCACTCTCACTTGTGATATTTCCGTTTTCGTCTATGCCCTCTAGTAAATAGGAAGAACCCAGATTTGAGGTCATAATGAGAATCGTGTTCTTAAAATCCACCGTGCGTCCTTGAGAATCGGTAATACGCCCGTCATCTAAGACTTGCAGCAGTACGTTAAAGACATCCGGGTGTGCCTTTTCGATTTCATCAAACAGTACCACAGAATAGGGTTTCCTGCGAACCGCTTCCGTAAGCTGTCCGCCCTCCTCATAACCCACGTATCCGGGAGGCGCTCCGATTAGGCGAGAGGTTGCGAATTTCTCCATGTATTCGCTCATATCGATACGTACCATGTTATTCTCATCGTCAAACAGACTCACCGCAAGTGCTTTCGCAAGCTCTGTCTTCCCTACACCGGTAGGCCCCAAAAACAGGAAGGAACCAATGGGTTTACTTGGGTCTTTGATCCCCGCCTTAGAACGCAGGATGGCTTCTGTTACTTTAGTCACCCCCTCATCTTGCCCAATCACACGCTGATGGAGTTCTTCTGCCAAATGCAGCACCTTATTCCGCTCTCCCTCTGTCAGCTTCGCCACGGGAATCCCCGTCCACCGGGAAATGATTTTTGCAATCTCTTCTTCGCTGACATTTTCATGCACCAAGGAGAAGCTCTCACCTTTTAACTTTTCTTCTTCTTGGGCAAGCTCCTGTGTCAACTTGGGCAATTTCCCATATTGCAGTTCGGCGGCTTTTTCCAAATCGTAATTTTGTTGTGCTTTTGTAATCTCGTTATGAATTTCCTCTAATTCTTCCCGCAAACCTTGCAGTCGCTCAACGGATTTCTTTTCATTTTCCCATTGGGTCTTAATGGATTGAAATTCATCCTTTCGATCCGCCAATTCTTTTTGCAAATTCAGCAGTCTATCTTGGCTGAATCGGTCTTTTTCCGCCTTTAGGGCCGCTTCTTCTATTTCCATTTGCATAACCCGTCGCTGTAAGGCATCCAATTCCGTCGGCATGGAGGTCAGCTCGGTCTTAATCAGAGCGCAGGCCTCATCCACTAAATCAATGGCCTTATCCGGTAAGAAACGATCGGAAATGTAACGGCTTGACAACACCGCCGCCGACACCAATGCCTGATCTGTGATTTTCACTCCGTGAAAGACCTCGTAACGTTCCTTTAATCCCCTTAAAATAGAAATAGTTTCCTCTGTGGTGGGTTCTTCCACACGCACGGGCTGAAAACGCCGTTCCAATGCCGCATCTTTTTCAATATAGGCACGATATTCGTCTAGGGTAGTGGCTCCGATACAATGGAGTTCTCCCCTGGCTAACATGGGCTTTAGCATATTACCCGCATCCATGGCACCTTCCGATTTGCCTGCCCCTACTATGGTGTGCAGTTCGTCAATAAAGAGGATAATCTCACCCTCACTCTTTCGCACTTCATCTAAGACCGCCTTTAAGCGTTCTTCAAATTCTCCTCGATATTTCGCTCCTGCCACTAAGGCTCCCATATCAAGGGAAAACAAGCGTTTCTCCTTTAGACCCTCCGGCACATCGCCTGCTACAATCCGCTGCGCCAACCCTTCTGCCACCGCCGTTTTGCCCACTCCCGGTTCGCCGATTAAAACGGGATTGTTCTTGGTTTTACGAGAGAGAATACGAATGACATTTCGAATCTCATCGTCACGACCGATAACGGGATCTGATTTGGTTTCCCTGGCTCTTGCCACCATGTCATAGCCGTATTTTTCCAAACTGTCGTAAGTGGCTTCCGGATTATCCGTGGTCACTCTTTGATTGCCCCGCACGGTAGAAAGTGCCGTCAAGAAACGATCCCGTGTTAAGCCATATTCTGAAAAGAGTGCTTTTACTGCTGTGTTTTGGTATTTTAACAGGGCTAAAAATAAATGCTCCACCGATACATAAGCATCTCCCATCTGCTTTGCCTCATCCTCGGCGTGAATCAAAACCTTATTTAGGTTCTGCCCCATATAGACCTGTCCGCCGGATACCTTGGTGCGTTTTGCAAGGGTTTCCTGTGCATTTTTTGTGAAATGCTCTGTTTCAATTTCCATTTTCCGAATGAGCTTTAAGATAAGAGAATCCTCCTGGGTAATGAGGGCTAACAGTAAATGCTCCTGCTCGATTTCCTGATTGCCGTATTCGTAGGCTAATTTTTCACAAAGATTGATGGCTTCTATGGATTTTTGCGTAAATTTTTGAATGTTCATGGTGTTGTTCCTCCTGTTACGTTTTAATTTTGTTGTTCTATGGTTATTATTTACGGGCGACTCCAAACGGCTGCCCCCTCTGTCCGAAAAAGATCCCTCGCTTAAAGCATTTCGGGCAAGCCCCTTCAAGTACGCCTTGCAGTCAGCAAAGGCTTCCTGCAAGGAGGGTCTTCCCTCCATTTCGCTCGAAGGTTCTTTTTCGGACAGAGGGGGCAGCCGTTTTCAACTCAACCGTGAATACTAATATCCTATAACAATATTACTATAACACAAAAAATTAGCACTGTCAAGTCGAGAGTGCTAATTTTTCGTTATTTTGTGTTGAACTCTTCTTGCTCCGGCACAAAAAATTGGCACTCCATTGTTTCGAGTGCTAATTTCCGTTCACGGGCTAATTTATTTTAATAGTGGCGAAATAAATAACGCAGTCGCAGTCGGCAGTATGATTTTTTGTTCCGTGCCTTCGCACGGAACAAAAAATCATACTGCCGACTGCGACGTTGGGATTTATCTCACACGATTACCTAAATCTGATAATCCCCCTCTATGGCATCCATCAGTCCAAACTCCAAGAGAATCTCCTCCAACCGCTCCTGTGTCATGGGACGTGGAATGGTAAAGAGTTTATTTTCGTCAATGGCTTTGGCAAGGTTTCTGTACTCCTGTGCCTGAGCGTCCTCCGATGCGTATTGGATGACGGTTTTGCGGTTAATTTCCGCCCGCTGTACCACATTGTTACGAGGCACAAAGTAAATCAGCTGGGTTCCCAGTTCCTTTGCAAAGGCTTCTAAGAGTTCATGTTCCCGATCTACATTTCGGCTATTGCAGATAATGCCCCCTAAGCGAACTTCTCCTTTTTGCGCATATTTCGCAATGCCCTTGGCAATGTTATTGGCGGCGTAAAGAGCCATCATTTCACCGCTGGCTACGATATAAATCTCCTTTGCTTTGCCCTCTCGAATGGGCATGGCAAAACCGCCGCAAACCACATCCCCCAAGACATCATAGAATACATAGTCCAGTTCTTCGGTATAAGCCCCCAGTTGCTCCAAAAGACCAATGGAGGTGATAATCCCCCGTCCTGCACAGCCGACACCGGGTTCCGGCCCGCCGGACTCCACGCACTTGATTCCTAAAAAACCCTCTCGCATGATACTAGAAAGCTCCACATCATCTCCTGTGGTGCGAATGGTGTCTAATACGGTACGCTGTGCCATACTGCCCAATAAGAGTCTTGTAGAGTCTGCCTTTGGATCACAGCCTACTACCATTATTTTTTTGCCGCTTTCGGCAAGTCCTGCCGTTAAGTTCTGGGTGGTGGTGGATTTCCCGATTCCACCCTTGCCGTAAATGGCAATTTGTCTGATTTCTTTTTCCATTTTTTTGTAACTCCCTCTAAAGTTGTTCTGTGTTTAGTTATATAGTTACTCGCAAGTCTGCGACTTGCTCGTTGCATTATGTTCGCCGAACGCCTACATTACGCAAGCCTGCTATACGGTTGCACTTCTCACTACTATAAATTGTACTCAGGCTCTTGGCTTGCATTTGCCAAATGCAATTTCTCCAATATCTTCTTTCGTATTGCCAAAAACTCCTCCCCCCCCCGATCTCTTGGGTGGGATAGTTTCACCTCTAAAATCTCGCTGATTTTCCCGGGACGCGGGGTCATAATAACGATACGATCGGATAAATAAATCGCCTCGTCCACATCGTGGGTAACCAAGATCATGGTAGTTTGATACAGCCGCCAAAGTTCAAGGAGTTTATCTTGAATATCGGCTCGGGTAAAGGAGTCTAAGGCTCCCATCGGCTCATCTAAGAGCAGAGCTTCGGGTTTGTTAATCAAAGCCCTTGCAATTGCCACACGCTGTGCCATACCGCCTGAAATCTGGTGAGGAAATACCTTTTCAAAACCATTTAGGCCTATAAGTTCAATATATTTCGCCACTTCCGCCTTTTGTTCCTTATACACGTGCCTTGCCTTAAGCCCCGATGCGATATTTTGATAAATCGTAAGCCATGGAAAGAGGCTTCCTTGCTGAAACACATAACCCCTCTGGGGATCGGTTCCATTGATTTCGGTTCCATTTAGGCGAAGCGTTCCCGCTTCCGGATGATCCAGACCTGCAATCAACCGAAGCAGCGTGGTCTTTCCACAACCGGAAGAACCAATCAGAGAAATAAATTCCCCCCGCCGCACCGAAAGGCTGACGTCTTTTAGTGCTTCCACGGTATTTCCGTCGGTGTCATAGTAGGTACGATTTACGTGTTCAATTTCTAAAATCGCATCTTTGGGATTTGCCGCACGCTTGCCGCTTGTATTGCTACTGTTGTTATGAATCGTGTTACTTGTATTCTTAGTATTCTCACTCATCGTTTCACCAACCCCCTTTGCCAACGCAGAACACGGCTTTCTACCAGACCTACGATTTTAAGAATCAGCGAAAACAAAATCGCCATCACAATAATTGCGGCAAATACTTTGTAATACGCCGACCACACCTTAGAGGCGTTGATATAATAGCCAAGACCGCCGGGCTGACCCATCATTTCCACCATAACAAGGGTGGTAAAGGTAAAGCCGTTTGCCACCGCAATACCGGTAAATATCTGGGGCATGGCATGGGGTATCGCCACTCGAAACACCAAATAGGGCGTTTTGGCTCCAAGGGTTTTCGCTACCTCAAAATGAGTTTTCGGTGTGCTTTGAATGCCCTGTGCCGTAAGGGAAGCAATGGTAAACCACTGGCAGATGGTAATCAAAAAGACCGCTGCCGAAAATGGAGTAGGGAACAAGGTCAGTGCAAAGGGCATCCATGCCACGGCAGGAATTACGCCGGAAATGCGAAGCACCGGATGTACCCAGTAATAGACCTTTGGAAACCAGCCGATTAAAATTCCCGTAAGCACACCTGCTGTTACGCCGATTACAAAACCGTAGCCAAAGAGCCTTAGGGAATACAAAATCTGCTGTCCTATGTAGGCGGGTTCCATTAAAAATGCCTCTAATATTTTGGCAGGTCCCGGAAAGAACGGCTGTGGAAGCAACAAAAGCTTCGTTCCAAACACATCCCAAAGGGCTATGGCTATACCGATTACAAAGCGAAAGGGTACTCGTGATGCAAATTTCCTACGTCTATCACTATCAAAAAAAGAATAGACGGCATTTAGCAGATAGATAAAAATCAGTACCGCAAGGATAATCTCATAAAACCCATTAATAGTAACTTCGCCGAATATCCCAAGGGGATAAGAAGTAATCTTTACATCTGCAATTTGCGGAAATGTGCGGTTGACCACAATTGCAATGAAAAAGCCAAGCAAAGTAATTACGGCAAATAGTACATACTGTGCATTTGTAATTTTTTTAATAGAACCTTGCTTCGGCTTGCGCTGAAACAAGGTTGTTAATTTACCCATTTTTAATGCCTCCCATATCTATTCAAGTGTAACAGGAAAACGGCTGCCATTTTGGATTGCATAGAGCAGCCGTTTTCAAGTCAACCGTGAACAGTAATGATTATTTCCCTAAGTTCAAGTCCACCTTATAATATGCTTTCTGAACAAATTCCGTTGGATCCGTCTTCAAATAGCCAATGTTATGCAACTCGGTAGCAAAGTAAGTAACATCTGCACCTACATCCTGCACATTGCTGTCATGCGCATGAGCCGAGGGATATTCATAGCTTTTTACCAACGCTTCTGCTAATGCCTTATCCTCAATAGCGGAATACTTTTTGTCAGAAATAATGGTAACTGCTTCTTCCGGGTTTTCTGCAATCCACTCCTGCGCCTTGTGATATGCACGTAACAGGGCTGAGATTTCTTCCGGGTTTTCTTTAATTATCTTGTTAGAAGCATACAGGAAGCAGCAATATTTTCCTGCAAAAGTCGGATCGGTTGAAAGATCAAACAATACTTCATAGTCATTTGCGTGTTCGCCGGTGGTGTAAATGGAACCTAAGGGATCCCAGAGAGCCGCTACATCTACCTGACCGCTCTTTAAGGCTTCAAGCTCTAAGTTGCCATCGGTATATACATCAAATTCCACTTCTTTTGCATCCGGTTTTGCAGAAATACCTGCTTTTTCAAGCCATACGCTGGCTACCTGATGAGGTGTTCCGCCAATCTCGTCTACGGCGATTTTCTTGCCCTTAAGGTCAGCTGCGCTCTTGATGTCAGAACCTTTCTTTACAAGGAATTTGATACATCCGTTATGCAGACCGTCTACTACGCTTACATTTACACCCTCTTCAATAGAAGGGAAGAACTGGAAGTCACCGTTAATCATCGGGATTGTTCCATTGTTTAAGCCAATCTTTCTGGTTTCGGTATCCGCAGAAATCAGCGTTACATCAAATCCTTCTTCTGCAAAAAATCCCTTGTCTAAAGCGATAAAGGTAGGTGCGTTACAAAGTGCCCCGTCCTTTCCCGGCAATTGAATCTTGCCATACTTAAACTCTTTGGTGGCATCAGTCTTTTTGTCATCGCTTTTTGTGGTGTCATCACCTGTGGTGGTGTCGCCGGTTTTTTCTGCACCGCAAGCAGTTAAGGCAAATGCCAATACGCCTGCCAAGAGTACAGCAATGATTCTCTTGTAATTCTTTACTGTTTTCATAACTAAATCCTCCTCTTTTTGATTTGCTTTGCAAACCCAATTTTTATTATAATACCATAGCCACTCCATTCAAGAACATCTCACAAAGCAACTAGGCATATATTCTTACTTGGTATTTCCATTATATCGCAATAACGGCCATAGTGCAAGCGAATTCTTCGCTTTCTCAAATGCCTGCGTAAGATCTGCAATCAAATCCTCTAAATCTGCTTTAGCGATACGTAGCTAACACATTGTGATAAATATCCTCTATCACACGCAGTCCCCCGGAAAATCCTGCATAATTGGTGGTCATTACAAGACGGTAAGGTGAGGGCAATGCCGCCGATAAGAAATCATAGTCCTTTTCCTTCGCCAACTCCTTTTCCCAACCGCTGCCGATAATCAGTCCTCGACCGGTATGCTTTAAGTTCCGCAAATTCTCCTGTGCCAAACCTGCGTCCGGTTCAAAGCTTACGGGAATTTGTCGTTTCTCTGAAATAGCGGTAATTCGTTCCCTTATCTGTTCCTGAAATTTCTTAGGTGTATTGTCGGTAATGTACTGCTCCTTAGGTACGATACCTACCTCATGGAGCAAAAATCGGGAGAGTCCGCTCACATAGCCGGCATCGTGAAAGATATGCACGTGATTGGGCAATCCATAGCGAAATTCCAGTAAAAAGGTGGCAAGATTATCAATTTCCTCGTAATAGGCTTCGCTCTCTTTTTTGATAAAGTCTTCCGCTTTTTCTTTGTCAACGCCTGCTCCCTGTTCCAAAGCAAAATCAAGCACCTGCTGCAAAAACTCCTCACTTGCATTTGCGCCGATTGGAATGTAAGGAAACCACGTGTAGGGCTGTTTGTATTTTACTTTCAAATGCTCCACAATGGGCAAGCCATACCAAGGGGATACCAAGATGTTGAAATTGGCACGGGGAATGTGTTGCCACTCTTTCACCCCCCCCGATAAGGGACCGAATAAAATATGTACCTTTAAGCCTAAGCCCTCCAGTAAACGCTTGTATTCCGCCAGATTGCCTTTCCAAAAAGGGTCTTGGTAGGGCAAGGAGGCAAACAAATTCACCGTTGCCTGTTCACTGCGGCTTTCATTTTCGTTCTTGTATACATTCACATACTGATCCACAATAGCATTCACCACAAGGCTGTGGGCTTCGTAGTTACTACACTTAAACCCCGCTGTTTCCACGGAAACAATGGGCTTGCCCTCCTCCCGAAATTCATCCGCCAAGGAGTCTACATCATCTCCCACAATGCCGGCGGTACAGCCTGTTAAAATAACCTGTAAATCCGTATCCAATACTTTGTATGTATTTGTTACAATCTCTCGCAAACGGTCAATGCCGCCGAATACCACTTCTTTCTCTGAGAAGTTGGTACAGGGAGAGGTAGGTCCTCCTGCGTATCCTGTGGAACGTTCAAAAAATCCTGCAATCATGTCACCGCAACCCGGTCCGGAGTGCAAAATCGGTACGGCTTTTGGTATCGCCACTACGCTTTGTAAGGCACCGATGGCACAGGTATAGCGTTCCTGTTCAATTACATTGCTCACGATTTTGCCCCTTTCTGCTTCCCGAAAATACCGATGGCACAGGCACAGTATTCCTGCTTCATTACCTTGCTCACGACTTTGCCCCTCTCTGCTTTAAGAATGTATTGGGTTTTTGGTCAAGCCACCATTTACTATAGGGATTGATGGCGTGTTTCTCCAAATTCTTCACAAATTCGTCATTCTCTAAGGTTTCTAAAATCCGCTCCCCATACTTAAGTAAGCCCTCATAGCCCATGGAATAATGCTCATCCCCAATCAAGAGGGATGGAATGCCAAGCTTTGCACCCCATAAGGTCATGCCGCCGTGCCGTGCTAAGAGTAGGTCCGGGCGTAAGCGATTCAATACGTTCACTAATTCAAATTCCTGCTTGTTGCAGACGTTAAAATTCGGAACATCGCCGTAATCTTTCACCCGTTGTGCCAACTGATCATTTTCCGGCTCACCGTTGTCGAAGAGGGGATCGTGATGGAAAATAGCCGCTCCCACTGCTTCTATGCCAAGCTCCCCAAGTACGGATAACAGGGCGTGACCGTGGGAGGCTCCCCCTGTCACGTAGGCGGTAAGGGGTTTTTCTCGCGATTCGGAAAATGTCTGAAGCTTCTCTTTCAGGGCTTCTATTTTAGGCAGGTATTCTGCTTTCTTTTCTGCGATCACCTGCTCGGCAATCTCTTCTTTTCCCAGTAATTTCCCCAATTCCCGAAACCAACGATCGGTCTGGGCAATGCCGTAAGGAGGTGCGGTGGGCAGTTCCGGTACGCCAAATTCCTGTTCCAATGCCGCCCCCAAGTAAGAACCCAGGGTGGAACACGCCTGCACGGAAGCCGCCGCTTCAGATGACCAGGTGAGGCTATCCACCGTAGAATAGGGTGTGATGTAATTGGGCTTTGCCCCAAAGGGTGCAAACCATTCCCCAAACATATCCGTTCCCCAGAAGTTGATGACGTTAATCAGATCATCCCGCCGCTTTCTGGGCTTTTTAATTAATTTACGTGCGATCCCATGATAACCTGCATCAAAGCCTGTCGTCCAGACCGTAGAACGGAATCCCTCGCAGAAAATCGCAACAATGGGAATGCCCAATTCTTCCTCCGCCTCGTCACAGACACTTTCCACATCATCTCCGATAATGGCCGCCGCACAGGTGGTTAAGACAAAAATCACATTGGGCTTACTGCGTTCATAAACCTCTCGAATGGATTTCTCCAACTTGGCATTGCCTCCGTATACAGTATCTTTCTCCGTTAAATTCGTGGAATAAATCTTACGCTGTGTGGGTTTTTCCACCCCGCGGAGAGGAGAATTGACCCGATAGGTAAAGGCAAATTCATGATAACAGGAGGAACAGCCCACCGGTCCGTGGCTGATTACCGCACCGTCCTGCACCAAAATAGTCATACACGCTGCCTTTGAAGTGGCACAGCCCACACATTGGGTAAAGGCTCTTGCTTTATCCTTTAAGCCACAGCCCTCTTTCCCCTGTGCACAGCTAACCAGTTCCTTTGCTCCGCCGGAAAAACCGGTAATGGAGTTTATGCGAATCTCCCGAATCTGTACTGCCGGGATGGATAGATTTACTTTACTCATAAGGGCCTCCATGGGAAATATACTCACTCTATCAAATATATAATACATCTATGTTTGATATGTTATCATATCTTTTTGGCGTTGTCAAGGGGTTTTTTTAGGCTCCCTCCGCAAAAAATGCGATTTGGCACATGACTTAACCGGGTTTTTCTTCGAAAAATGCCTCTCGGAACGGTTCACCGTGAATAGTAACAGAAGAGTTACTATTCACGCTGAAAGAAAAACAGCGGCTTTGCAAATATTGCAAAGTCGCCACTATAACGAAGATTTTCTTTGAAAATTCTGCTGAAAAATCAAGCCAATTAAGGATTTATGGAATGCAGAATATAGGAGATAAACAAATTTACAATCTAAGATCTACAAATAGATTATCGCTCATTTAGTTCCTCCCTTGTATACATACGAAAATCATCCGTCTGAATAGGATTTATAAAAATATCCGGGAGCGTTCCAAACGTCTTGTTTGATTCATTAAACAAAGAAAACGTCTTGATTTGTTCACTTCCATATAGGGATGTTATTTTTTCAATCAAATCATTTGCATTTATTCTTTCATCAACCTCTAGTAGTATAGATTGCATATAATACCTCCTGTTACCTAATTCTGGACGTCCAGTAATTCCTGCCGTTTTTTGAATATTGGCAGAAACTGCCGTGATAGTAAACTCATGAATCCCTTGCACGGGAAATAATGCGATAAGCAATTCCCTATTGACTTCATTTTATATCAAATTGTTTCTGCAAGGCTTCGCTTTCGGTTTGTGCCATGCTCCGTTTCCGAAAAGCTTCGTCGTTTTTCTATTGCTTCTTTACGCAAATTACCGCTATCCTCATCATTCGGAATATTTTTCAATAATTCTTCCGCCATTTTTTTTGCAAGTTCATAGGGAACCGGGCGATCATCCATAGAAATAATACGTTCATCTGCTTGTTTCATAGTCAAGTCCTCCTTGCTTTACTGCTTGTTTCACAAAGGTTTCAAAAAAAGTTTCATCGATTAAAACTCCGACTCCGCCCAACTTCAGAACAGTTTCATTGAACAACGCAACGACACTCTTACGTTCATATTTCTCGTTTTTACTAATGATATAAACCTCTCCTTGATTTGTCACAACCGACATAAGACGTAGTTTATTGTCATCTATAAAAGTATATATGTCCGTATAGGAAAATTTCGAAGTGCTTGGGTGATTGTGTAGATATGCAATTTCATAATCAAATGCGTTAGAACGCAAAACTGCCATATCCACATCTATAAGCAAATCAATAATCACACTCTTTCTATCGCCGTAAACAATGGCAGTTTCTCCTGTATAAAGATTCCAAGCAATTAAAACTTCATTACTGTCATTTTCCTCTTTCGATTTTCTTAAAAGTTTTTTATGCAGTTTACAAAGCTTTGAATTTTGCTCATCGGTCAATTCATTTACCTGTATTTTTGAGATCTTCTCAATTGCAGTATTGGTTATACAAATTTTTTTGTTACGATTTTTGCTTGCCAACAAATAGTGTACCCTCTCAATCGTTCATGTTGTTACTATTGTTCCCTTCATTCTCATTATAACCGTTTTTTCCCGAAATGGCAATTCTTTTCGATTTTTTTAGGCTCCCTCCGCAAAATGCGGTGGGAGCCTAAATTACTGTCCGATAAAATAGTTTCAATAGAGGATGTTGATTAATTTTTCAGAAATTTTCCCTGTAGATATTCATAGGTCACATCCGGCACTAATTTCCGTATTTCTTCAAAATTTCCCTCCTCAAGCAGTTTCCTCACACGGCTTGCACTGATAGGTTCCCCCCCCGTTTCCATGCGGGGCAATTCCTCAAAACGGATACCATACTTCGGCAAAACCACTGATAATTCACGGTTGTATTGTGCAGTCACTCGATCAAACGGTTCACTTCCTGCAAAACGCACCGATATGTTTAGGTGGGGGGTAATCTCACGGGCAAACAAAGTTACATCAAGTGATACATCCACCGCCCGATCCTGCAATTCTTGTTTATTAAAATACTCGCTGAACGTCAAGGTGCTGATCATGAATTCGCCGCTTGGCACAACCGCAACATTAGACAAATCTGCCGTTCCTCGCTCCACTAAGGCAAAGCGGTCAGCAAAAGAAAACGCTGATTTGTCTTCCTGCACCACGAATACCATAAGCAAATCCACCTGTTTCGCCGCTTCTTCAATTAAATAGCGATGTCCGAGAGTGAAAGGATTGCCGTTCATTGCGATTGAACCCACAACAGGTTTTGTTGCTTTTCCGCCTACGCTGCCGTAGAAATCACGCAAGCCTTTTTGAAATTCCCGCAAACGCTCAAGCTGCTCTTTGGACATCCCATAATCCAAGGAAGATCTGTCTGTCTGTAAATCCGCTATATGTTTTTTGTTCGTTTCCTTGCTACTTGCCCTTGACATGGAATTGCTCCCCAACGCAAAATTGATCCGTTCCTGAAAGCAAGAAGATTCAAATAATTTCTCGGCAATTAAAGCGTATCCCGCTTCTGTTAAATGGTCGCCATCCCAAAACAGCTCTCCATAATCATGGGGACGGCGGCTCAATTTCGACAAATCAACATCTGCGTCTATCAGAGTCGTCAGAGTCACTTCTTGCACTATAATATCACCGTCATGATAGGGAAGATTTTCCAAAATAGCTACCAGTTCAACGAAAGCATTTGTATTCCACAAGAAAAACCCATAATTCTCAACAAGAATCGGCAAATGCTTTCCATTCAAAATTCGTTGCAAACAGGATGCTATCGTTCCCCTATCACGCGCTCCTGTTCCAAATGTAGCACATCCACCGCAAGTAAACAATTTACGCACGGTATCACTCGGTTGATCTGTGGTGCTGCGATGCCCACTTGCAATTGTTACATAAGTACCTATATAGTCATATAGTTTGCGTACGCCGTTAGTACTGCAATATGCTTTTGAGGGCGTTGTAATCTCTAAGATACCTTCCGTCGTATCTAAGTATTGATGCAAAGGAAACCAATCCGCATCAAGAGCTTCCGCTATAAATTGATGGTAGACGTTACCCTCTCCAAGTTCTCTATTAAGTTCCTCCAACCTTCTGCACTTATATTGTTGAATGATTTCAGAATCACTTTTGTCTTCTTTGGGATCCAACCAAAAGATAGGTTTCGTATATGTGATAAAAGGCACTTCCGGGTGCGTTCTTCGAAAATACTCCGCCGCAAAATTATATGCCACACCACTTTCATTGACTTTCATAGTCTTAGACGTATCAAATGTTGCGTATGCGACAATTCCGTTTCGCCAATTATCCCATACCCAAAAAGAGATTCCTACATCCGCTGTGTATCGATTTCCATCAATTTCTATCCAAGACCATAATTCATTCTTGGGAGCTGACAAACCCTCGCAACGGCTCACAGCAGTAATTCTCATCTCTTCTTGCTTAAAATCCAAGGCAACAAGTTTTTCTCGCTCGAGTTGTTCGAACACCCGTTCGCCATTTCTAATCGCAGCAATGTAGGAGGATTTCCCCTTATCATGCAGGGAAATTTTTGTTCCAAGTTTACATATTTCGGCGGCGACCTCTTCGGTAAAGTCCTCGCAGCCACTTACACGTTCGGAGCCTACAATCACAACGGTATGATAA
Source organism: Clostridia bacterium (assembly GCA_026000755.1). GTDB lineage: Bacteria > Bacillota > Clostridia > Lachnospirales > Lachnospiraceae > BNZC01. The sequence continues at coordinate 27,813 of BNZC01000005.1, read as the reverse complement.
GCAATGCCTTTTTGCAAGGCACGACAAAACGTCCTTAAATCCGGGGCAGCATTTAGTTCATAGAGTAGATCCGACTTTTCTGATGTTGAAGTATCCATATTTTTTCCTCTCCTTATAACCGATTTTTCCCGAAATGGCAATTCTTTTCGATTTTTTTAGGCTCCCTCCGCAAAAATGCGAAAGAAACCTAAATTACTGTCCGATAAAATAGTTTCCATTAAATAGCAATGTCCCCGGGTAAAAGGAATTTATTTACCCATTCTTTTTGAGAAAGTACCCGGAATACCGGATTTATTTTAACTTAAAACTCTTTAACTGCTGTTTGAGCCTTACGGACAACCCATTTAATTCTTCCGAGAAATTCGCACTCTCCTGTGCAGTAGCAGAGTTGCGTGACACAACGTCTACTACTTGTTGCACGGCCGATTCGATTTGCGAGATTGCTTGATTTTGCTCTTCGCTTGAGCCTGCAATTTTGTCAACCAGCAGTGTGCTTTCGTTAATCCCCGAAACAATATCGGCAAGTGACAGTGCCGTTTCGTTTGCGATTTGTGCACCGATTTCTGCCTTTTTCATTGAGTTATCAATCAATGCCCCCGTTTCTTTTGCCGCCGCTGCAGACTTACTCGCAAGGTTACGCACCTCATCTGCAACCACCGCAAACCCTTTGCCCGCCTCACCCGCACGTGCCGCTTCTATCGCCGCATTAAGTGCCAGGGTGTTGGTCCGGAATGCAATGCCGTCTATAACCTTGATAACCTTGCTGATGTTCTGGCTTGCCTCGTTGATTTCGTCAATAGCTTGTGTCAGTTCTGACATTTGCGTATTGCCTTTTTCAGCGTTATGCTTAATGTTGTTGGAAAGGCTTGCCGCTTCTTGTGCCATATCCGTGTTGCTTTGTGTCTTGGTGCTGATGTCTGCCATTGATGCAGTAATTTCCTCTACTGTTTCCGCTGCTTCACTGGTCGTTTTTGACAACTGACCCGACATATTTGCAATTTCGTTTGCATGATCCTCAATGTCTGCCGTGATGCCATAAATTGTATGCAAAGTGCCGTTCATAGTATCAACCATATGATTTATGCTGTTGCCTAGAACATCATTCTCAGAACGCAACTCCATTGTGTTCGTGTAATTACCTTCCGAAACGTCACGCAACACGTCCGACTGATGCTTAATGCTGCTAATCATATCGGCGAACGATTCGGCAAGTGCCCCTACCTCACCTATGAAGTTTGAGGGTATTTCAACATTAACCTCCCCCCGCGTGACTTCGTTTGCAATGTGCCTGATTTTGTTAATCGGAGCGGTGACAAGCCTCTGGACTACGCCCCGCAGTACTAATACTGAAACAGCAAGGAAAACACCGAACAGTACGCCCATAATGCCGAGTGCAGTAAATACAGGGGCCAACACCTTTATTGCGGGGATTTTGCTGACGATATACCAGTTTGTAGAGGGTATAACCGTTGATGTATAGTAATAACCGCCCATCGAAAAAGTTCCGCCGGATGTCACTCCTTTATACATTTTAGCGTAGTTGCCGCCTAATTTTTCCAAATTAACAAACTCGCCTGTCTTGCCGTCAGGTTTAAGCACATCGTCGGCGGTAATATAAACATCACCGTTGCTGCCGATCACTATCGCCTCAGCATCGCTATTTGAGTTTGCATCGTCAACCATCTTCTCGGCAGATGCGAGAAACACATCAACGCAGGTTGTGCCGTATTTTGTGTCATCGCCTATTGATTTGGTAAACGCAAGGGACAGCGTGTTGTAACTCAAATCATAGTAGGGTGCGTCAACGATGATTTTTCCGGGATTCGCAAGCCCGTTCTTATACCAACCGCGAGTGGTCACATCGTAATCAGCGGGAGGAACCCAGCCCATACCAAACACTGCGTCGCCGTCCACAAATCCCGCATAGCAGTCAGAATATTCACCGTCTGAATTATTATAAATCGTGGTCAGGTAGCTGAGAAAATGCTCCTTGGCAAGGTCACCGTCTTCGTCAAAAAACTGCTTGCCGACTACCGAGTTTTGATTAACCGAAACCTTGACTTTCTCTATGTAACCGTCCACCTTGTTTGAAAGTGCAACTGTACTCAGCTTAAGTTTCTCGCTGGCATCGGTTATGGAGCGTATGTAAATTGAAACAGCAGAGACGATTGCCATAAGTAGCATAGCGACTATGATAATAATCGAAACTATACCAACCATGCTCTTATTTTTAGTATTAGTATTTTGCATTTATTTGTCACGCTTTCTTTGTACTTTTGTACAATTCTAACTTCCAAGGATCCGGTTCATTTCGTTTTCTTCACTTTTACGTAACGATTCATTATCTGCAAAATATTACCAGCCGATTTATCCAAACTTCTGCTATCGCATGATTAAACGAAAAAATAAATAGTATAGGTCTACCAAGTATTGAATTTTCAAGGATCACAGGTGTTTTTGTATGTGCGGAATGTTTTTTAATAAGTCTTCTTCATTATAACCGTTCTTTCCCGAAATAACAACTCTTTTATTTTTTTAGGCTCCCTCCGCAAAAATGCGGTGGAAGCCTAAATCAGAACATTTTTTAATTGGCATATGCTAAATTCAGCGTTTTTCCTGTAGCATCAAAGCAATTCGAAAGAACATTCACGTTCCAGTTTCGAGTATCATCTCCTGCATTATACTCCCACTCAGATCCGCCGAACCAATACCAATGTTTCTCCCAACTTAAGTGAAACACATGTGCCTCCGCCAAACTTTCTGTCACTTTATTCCCGGTATTTGCAATGCCTTTTGCATATAAATTACAGGACCATTTTGAAAGATCGTAGCTGTGAAACGGAGCATCATTTCTACAGCTTCCAACACCTGCAAAAATCCGATAATTCTGCAAGCCGGAAGAAAATCCTGCCTCTATCAAATCTTGGAAGAGGGTTTTCCCATGGGCATGAGCCGCCTGCATTAAAGTCGTTATTTCCGTCTCGGACAAGGCATTTTTTACATAATCATCCGTCGTTATATCCGCTCCCCCTATCCATTGTTGCATCGTCTTGCCGTCCGGAAGCTTCTGATTCAATAAGTGCAGCTGCTGTGCCGCAAGCTTGGTATCCCCAATCGTACGATAGCCTTTTTGTATGGGTTTATGCAGAACATAGCTATAAACACTGCCTTTGTTTTTTGCATAATCGGTTTCTTTCTCGAGTGTTTTCACCTCTTCTTGCTCTGCATCCACAATGTCTTTATGATTCTTTTCCAAAGAGGTCAACTCATCGGCATCACTTGCTGCGTTTGCTGTCGCCTGCTCTTTCTTACTCTTTGCTTCTCCGTAAATAGCCTGTAAGCTATTTCGATCCGCTTGGGGTAGCTCCCCGTTATGTAATCCCTCTGCTTCAAGCTTATTCATAACTGCCTGTGCATTTTCTGCTTGATCCTCTGCTGCATCTTTATCAAATTGAATTGCCATATGCAAAATGGCATATACATATTCATATTCTTGAAGAATGCCCTTATAAAACGCCGATCGATTGGAAAAAGATTGTGTATTGTAATCATAGAGGAGACTCATGTATTTATCAAAATAAGCAAAGCCCGTCCTATTTCCCGTCTGGTACAGCAACTGATTTTGAAGATTGGTAAATTCGACATCAAGAGGCGACTGTACACTCCCGTTTTGACCATCGTGATTAAAAATGGTCTTAAACCAAACATCTACGGTTTCCGGTGAAATCTGCTTTCCGCCCTGCTGTAAAGCCTGCAAGCTGGCAAGCAATTGCTCATTGCTCATGCCCGGATTTTTGGTATAGTCATCCAATACTTTCGAAGAAACAATCAGTGCCGCATCCCCTTTCCTTAAAGCATCTTTTACTGCCATCGTACCTTTTGTAGGAGAGATTCTATTTTGTACCTGGGTAAGATTATCCATCCAATTTTTATAGTAATTCAAATCCTGATTACTGGTAATGGCGGAAGCGATGGCATTTAGATTATTATTTACCCCGTTAATCATATCCTGAGTCTTTTCAATCCCAAGCATTTCCGCTGATTTATCCAGATCCTTTGATTCAAACATATCGGCTATGTCAAAGGCTAATCCTAAAGCTGCACTAACACCTGCCATTCCTGCTTTCCCCGGACCGAAACCATCTTTCGAGCTACACAGTTCTTTCGTCACCGAAAAGATGGCCGCAAGCACATCGTGGCTGATGGTTTCCGTTAATTTAGCCCCGTCTACTGTAGCATTTTTGGGAGCATCCGAACCCGATACCGGATATTCGACAGCCGGCACATAACCGTCTGTCACGGCAATGGTATAGGGCTTTTGGTTTCGTTCCCCATCTTGATAGTTCAGTTTATTTGCCCCAATGGTAAGCTTTGCATTATGAGAAGCGGTTGTCAGATGAATCGCCGGGTGATGAAATTTCAACTTTATATGCTGTGTATCAATTTTCTCCAATCCGTCAATCACTGCATTGCCAAAAGCTCCCTGTGAATCAAAGCTGAAGTCGCTTTTTACAAGCCCGCTTATGTAGCCATTTGGAATGGTCAACTCCGTTTCGTAGCTTACCATGCCGTTTGTGGCTGTGCCACTTAAAATGCTGCCGCCATTTATGCCTACACCAATGGAAGAAAGCACGAAATTAAAGGCATAGTCCTCATTGTACTTATTCTCTGCTCTGGGAATGGCAAATGTAATGGTGTCATAGCCTCTCTGGCAAGCCTCAATGTTCGTAATGGTAAATTGCAATACCGATAAGCTTCCCGCCTCAACATGAAATTCAAACTTTGCACCGCCTAAGGATTCGGAATAATCAAAATCGGAAAAGGCGTTTTTGGTTCCGTTCCTCTTATTAAAAGTTCCATCTACATTAGGATCCTCCCCCAACTGTATCTTACCTGAAATCTTGGTCACATCATCGTTAAAATAATTCACTCCGTTTACATCAACGGTTTCATCGTTCACTTGCAAAGAAATCAGTTTCGCAGCTGTGGATTCTTGCTCGCTCTCATCGCCTTGTTCTTGTCCCAGAGAAAAGCTTGTTTTCTCAGAGGTGTTTTGGGAATCTTGGTTCTGAGTCTGGGTTTGTTCCTGTATCTGGGTTTGTTCCTGTGTCTGCTCTGCTGCAAATACCTGTCCCACAGGTATAGAAGTTGTCAGCAAAAACAAACTACAGCAAAGGGTCAGTATTCGGTATCCGAATTTCCTCCTCCCTTTTTGTTCGAATGTTTTGTTTTCAAAATTCTGTTTTTTCATTCTTTTCTGTTCTCCCTTTTTCTGTGTACAGCCGTTTGACCGTTACTGCCCGACTGGTATTTTTTAAGTACTATCAAAGCGGAAAACAACTTTGTTTTTTCGCTTTGATAAATTTATTGTAGCAGAGCCGAGAACAGGGAAAAAGATAGAATTGGTAAAATTTGTGTACAATTTATGTAAAGTTGTGTGTAATTTGTGTAAAAAAGTCAATATAAATGCTCAAACTCAGGCACAAAAATAGCGATCTCTTCCATCTTGCACGGAAAGAAACCGCTATTCTATGTTTTATATCTCGCTTTTAATTGATTCTCTCAAAAACCAAGTTGCAGACGGTTCTGTCGCCTCCACCTATACCTGAAGAGTGTGCCGTTGATTGAGCAAAAGTATGCAATTTGTACCCATCGGCAAATTGCCCATTACAGATTTCCTCAATTTCACCATAGTTTTTTGAACCTTTTCCAATGAACTTTTCTCGCAATACGACTTGCAGAACTCGGTATTTCCCCTTGTTTAGATTAACTTTCCCGCCTTCATCATTAAAAGCATCCAATACACCCATATCTTCCTCCTATCGAGCAACTGCCAATTCAACCGCCATTGGCTTTTACGTGTGCCGCCACTTTTACATCTTCTCGCTTAATATGTTTTACCAACCAACCGCCAATGTTGGAGTTCACGGCGGATACCAACTTTAATGTGGGACCCTCATCATGGAGTTGTTTGCCTAAATCACGAACCACCGCCTTAAAACCTTCGTGTAATTTTCTGTGATTGATGGCATCGGGATATTTGTATTGCCGCTGTAATTTTTCTTCATCACCGAAATGCTTTGCAGTATAATCCGCCATAAACTTCAGCGTAGCATCCAGATGCGCACTGCCTTTTCCGCTGCTGCAAGCCGTAATCAAATCATCAATTGCCTTAATCAATTCCTTGTGTTGGGAATCAATCAGAGCATTCCCCGTAACCAAATCAGGTGTAAACGTATACCTCGCCATACTTGTACCCTCCATCTTATAGATTTACAATCTTGTGTATTTGCAATCTTGCGGTTACTATTCACGGTTGAACCGTTCCGAGAGGTGTTTTTCGAAGAAAAACCCGATTAAGCCATGCGCCAAATCGCATTTTTTGCGATTTGTGTGCATAATTGTTGCTTTCACAGGAACTGTGAATAGTAACATCTTGCGATTGCTCTGCTATATATAAATTTACTATATTTTCCTGATTTTGTCAAGTTGTTTTCACAAGACACATCGAACAAAACGTGCATTCGATGCAATGCTACACGTTTCCCCCTTACCGCTCCTCCCGAAAATACGCCGTTCCCAATGCCGCCGGCGGTTGGCTCTCTCTCTTCTTTCGCAGTCCTGTCAAAATCAGCACCACACTTGTCACCAGATAAGGCAACATTTTAAAGACTTCCTGCCAAGCACGGCTTAGCCCCGGAATGTAGAGATACAGGATATATAAGGAACCGAACAAAAAGGAACCCCAGATTGCGTTTGCAGGTTTCCACAGGGCAAAGATTACAAGGGCAATGGCTAGCCACCCTCGATCGCCAAAACCGTTATTTGTCCAAGTGCCGCCTAAGTATTCCATAACAAAATACAGCCCCCCAAGCCCTGCTATGCCACTGCCCATACAGGTGGCGGCATATTTATAACGGTTTACCGATATACCTGCCGCATCGGCGGTGGCGGGATTTTCCCCTACGGCTCGAAGATTAAGGCCCCATCTGGTTTTCAGCAGAAACCACGTGGAAAGGATAGCCAGTAGAATAGCCAAATAGGTCAAAAATCCATAGGAAAACAACACCTTGCCTAAGATAGGAACTTCAGATAGGAAAGGGATTTTTTCACGAAAGGCATTGCCTGTTACGGCCACCGAAATCTGACCTACCCCCCCCCGCCAGTTTCGAAATGGAGCCACCGAAGAAATTCCCAAAACCTACCCCAAAGGTGGTGAGGGCCAGTCCTGTTACATTTTGATTTGCCCGTAGGGTAATGGTCAAGAAGCTGTAAATCAAACCGCCAAATGTGGCGGCGGCGATAGCACAAACAAAGGAAATCAATACCCCAAAAGCGGCGATAGGCTGTGGTGTGCTTTGTTCATAGAAGAACGCTCCCATCAAGCCTGCAATCCCGCCCATGTACATGAGTCCCGGGATTCCCAGATTGAGGTGTCCTGATTTTTCTGTTACAATCTCTCCTGTCGCCCCAAAGAGGATGCCGATACCTTGGGCGATGGCCTTTTGGATAAAAACAATGATGACTGCTCCCATGTAGTGTCTCCCTTTTATTCCGAGTTATCGTGCTTCTATTTCCAAGTACAACGTATTTCAAATAATCATCCCTTAAACTTGTCTGAATTTCCATATACAGCATGTGGAAAACCTCGTTGTATTAACTCTGCTTTGCTGATTTTCCTGCAAAAGAAATTTTATATCGGATAAAAAATTCACAGCCGATCAAAAAGAACAGCAAGATCCCCGTAATTACATCAGAGATACTATCATTTAGACTAAACTGGGAGGCAATCTGAATGGCACCCTTTTGCATAAATACCAAAAAGACAGACACGGGAATCATGGCAAAGGCATTAAATTGCGCTAAAAACGACACGATAATGGCCGTAAATCCCCTGCCCCCTCCCGTACTGACAGAAATCGTCTGGCTGGCTCCGCTGACAATCAAAAAACCTGCAATGCCGCAAATGGCTCCGGAAACTGCCATGGTGCGAAGAACGACCCGCTTTACCGAAATCCCCGCATAACGGGCGGTATTTTCACTCTCCCCCACCACGGCAATCTCATAGCCTTGCTTGGTGTATTTCAAATAAAAGTACATACCTGCGGTGATTAGCAAGGCTATCACTACATTCCATCCATAGTTTAAGCCAAATAAAGGGGGCAGCCATCCCGCTTTCGTGTCCGAATTTATAATGCCCACCGTATTGGATCCTTTGGGATTTTCCCAAAATACAATGCAGACATTCACAATCTGCATTGCAATATAGTTGAGCATTAAGGTAAGCAGAGTTTCATTTGTACCAAATTGCACCTTGCATAAGGCGGGAATCAAGCCCCACGCCATGCCGGCGATCAGGCTTGCCAAGAGCATAAGAGGAAGCAGCACCGGGGGTGGCAATTGATTGAAATAAATCATGATTGCCGCTGCCGCTACAGCCCCTGTCAGCACCTGCCCCTCTGCACCTATATTCCAAAAACGCATACGAAAAGCGGGGGTTAAACCCACCGCAATGAGCAGAAGAATCAAGGCATCTCGAATGGTCATCCAAGTGCGCCGCATCGTACCTACTGCTCCTGAAATAAGGGAAGCGTACACCCCGATTGGATTTAAGCCTGTTAATGCAAAGATAAGCAGGGCACAGACAATAAGACCAAGGAGGATTGCCAAGAGGCGTACCAATAATGCTTTTCCTATGCCTATATCCTCTCTTTTAACAATATGAATCGGCGGCTTTTTCATGCTATCTCATCCCCCATCATCAACAGTCCTATGGCTTCCTTATCCGTCTTTTTTGCATAGAAATAATCCGGCGATTTTCTCATGCTACCCCATCTCCCATCATCAACAGTCCTATGGCTTCCTTGTCCGTCTGTTTTGCATCTAAGATTTCACTCATTTTTCCGTCACTTAGCACCATGATTTTATCACAAAGAGCCAACAACACATCCAAATCCTCGCCTACACAGAGGAGGGCAACGCCCTTTTCTTTTTGTTTGTTTAAGAGATCATAAATGGTATGAGCCGAACGAATATCAAGACCTCGCACGGGATATGCCACCATTAACACCTTAGGATCTCCTGCAATCTCCCTGCCCACCAAGATTTTCTGCACATTTCCGCCGGACAAACGCCGCACAGGGGTAGACACACCCGGCACCGATACGGAAAGGCGATCTATGGTAGACAGTGCCAACTTCTTTGGCTTTTTGCGATCTACCAGAAATCCTTTTTCATCGTGCAAGGAACGCAGTAACATATTGTCTGTCAAATCCATGTCAGGCACTAAGCCCATGCCCAAGCGATCCTCCGGCACAAAAGACAGGCGAATCCCCAAACTTTTGATTTCTTCCGGTTTTAATCCCACCAAATCCAACCCTTTTTCATTTGTTTTACCTGTTGTTTCTGTTTTATCCGTTGGAATTGATTTCGCCAAATTCGCTTTGTCTGTTTCTTCATTTCCTCTATTCGGCGGAAAATAATCGATGCTTCCACTTGTTATCGCCTGCAATCCTGCTATCGCTTCAAGCAACTCTTTCTGCCCGCTGCCTGCAATCCCTGCTATTCCTAAGATTTCACCGCCATAGGCCGCAAACGAAACGTTCGTAAGGACATTTAACCCCTCTTTATCCACACAGCTTAACTCCGATACCACAAGGCGTTTCTTTGGTTCTTTGGGTGCAGGTCGCACAATATCCAGACGGACTTTCTCCCCTACCATCATTTCCGTCAAAGACCGGGCAGTCGCTTCCTTTGTTTTTACCGTTCCTACATAGGCACCCTTTCGCAGCACGGACACCCGATCGGAAAGGGCAAGTACTTCATTTAATTTATGGGTGATGATTAAAATGGATTTCCCATCCTCTCTCATTTTCCGTAAAATGGTAAAAAGGGTATCCGCCTCCTGTGGGGTTAAGACCGCTGTAGGCTCATCTAAAATCAAAATCTTTGCACCCCGATATAAGACCTTTACAATCTCTACGGTCTGCCTCTGCGATACCGACATCTCATAAATCTTTTGTTTGGGGTCAAGAACAAAGCCGTAGGACTCTGCAAGTTCTGCGACTTCTTTCTCAATTTGCTCCAAAGAAAGGCGTAATTTCCCGGGAAGTCCTAAGATAATGTTTTCTGCGGCACTTAAAACCTCCACCAACTTAAAATGTTGATGTACCATGCCGATTCCGAGGGCAAAGGCATCCTTAGGGGAGGTAATGCGAACCTCCCTCCCCTCTACAAAAATCTGCCCCTCATCCGGAAAATAGATGCCGGAAATCATATTCATCAGTGTGGTCTTTCCGCTGCCGTTCTCGCCTAAAATGGAGAGAATTTCACCTTTTTGAGCGGAAAGGCTGACCCTGTCGTTGGCAAGAACGGAGCCGAAGCGTTTGGTAATATTTCTAAGTTCAATGGCTGCTGACTCATTACCGGAACTGTCTGAACCTGTAGCTTTTAACATAAGATTTCCTGACCTTTCAGTATAAGGAATCTACACGATATAACCGGGCATTACTGCACCGTTTGAATGCCGTCAATTAACAGGTTAAAAGAGGGTGCAGAGGAAAATTCCGACTCATGGAAATAGCCGTCAAAAATCAATTCATTACCCGCTGCATCGGTGAAACTTTCCGGACTTTTTCCCTCTACGGTAAAGGTAGCTGTATCAAACACATGCAACGTTCCCGCTGTTAAGGCGACCTTTACTTCATCTACTTTTTCAGCTGTTCCCGGTGCAACTACCGCATCATTTAATTCGGTAATGTCCACAGAACCGTCTGAAAATCCCTCGCACCAGTCTGTTTTTATGGTAGTGCCATCTAAAATGCTCTTCACTGCGTAGGAATAATAGGGTTCCCAATGATTAACCGCAGAAGTAAGAGCCTCTGTCGGAGCCGCAGAAATCATAGAAATGTTATAACCTACCACGGGGATTTTTGCACTTTGACAAGCCACAGCTGCTCCCGTTGTATCTGCATGTTGACTAATCAGCTTGCAACCGTCTGCAATCAAAGCCCCCGCACATTCTTTTTCCAAATCAATACTGCCCCAACTATTGGTGTAGCGCACTTCCATGGTAACACTTGGGCAAACGCTCTTCGCCCCCAAAAAGAAAGAGGTGTAACCGCTGATTACCTCTGCATAGGGATAAGCTCCCACATAACCGATTTTCGCCTGATCCGCTGTAATACTGCCGTCGGTAATAAGCTGTGTCAGTTTAAGCCCCGCCACAACGCCCGCCAGATAACGTGCCTCATAAATAGAGGTGAAATAATTGTGAAAATTGGAAAGTCCGCTACTTGCCGCTTTATAACCCGTTGCGTGGCAGAATTGTACTTTAGGGAATTCCTTTGCCGCTTGCAGCATATAATCCTCGTATCCAAAACTATTTCCGAAAATAATGTTACAGCCCTGATCCGCCAAATCCACTGCCGCATCATAGCAAGTCTGATCCTCTTTGATGTTCTTCTTCTCAATAATTTGGGAATCAGATAAGCCCAACGCTTTCTGCATTGCCTTTATGCCCTGCATATGGGCTGCTGTGTAGCCCTCGTTCTCATCCCCAATGTAAATGGCGCCTACTTTGATTTTTGAAACATCTACAGCTGCTGCTGTGCCGTTCTCGCTGCCTTCCCCCGTGTCTGTGCTTCCTGTGCTTCCTGTGCCACAACCTGCTAACAGTGCAAGGCTTAAGCTAAGCGCAAGTACAATACTACATAATTTCTTCATGGTAAAATCCTCCTAGGTTTTTTAATAAATTTTATGATTTTTTCAAGCGTGAATAGTAACCGTTCGGTTCGTATAAAATCAGGGCTTTTTCCCCCCTCTTACTAAATGAATCATAAAACCAACTCCCCCCACTACCACTACTATCACCACCAAAACAGCTGCCACCGAGAAGATAAGGGGTGCTTCCTTTCCCTCTTCCACTGTGATATTTTCCACTACAGGGGTGGTATTTCCGTTCTTTGTATAAAGTCCGATACAATACTGCGCCGTATCAAACGCTCGGTAAATAGGTTGTCCATTTTTAACCTCTGTCCAATCGCTCCAAGAAGCCCCCCCTTCCTTGGTACGAATCCACGCTCGAACTTTCGTTCCCATTGGTGTTTTTCCATCATAAGACAGGCTGATGCTGTCTTTCTCCCAAGCTTTCTTTATTTCTTCGGAACAATAGTAGCCATGGGGCGTTCTCGTTTCATATACTTTCTGGGTGTAGACAAAATTTCCTGCATAATCCGCTTTTCCCTCTTCTAAGGGAGCGATGAGGTTTCCAATTGCACTTTTACTGTCCTCTACCTGCATATAGACCTTAATGTCCTTTGCACTAAGACCTCCCAGATGATCCTTTCGGATACGGTATTCAATTTGTTTGTGATCTGCACTTAATGCATAGGTCATACCGGAGGATCCCACCCATTGCCAACCATCACTATCACTTCGATCCACATAGCTGTCATCCCACTTAAAAATCCCGCTGCTGCCAATGCGATAATCCGTTCCAAAGGTACTCTTCCACCAACTCCCTATATAACCAAGATTTTCTTTCCCTTGTGTGTCCAGATAAACATAATAATTAAAATCCGATGGCAGATTAGGATTATGGCTAAAATCGATTTCCCCCTCTGTTTCAAAGGACACATACAGGTAGGTACGATCATCCGTCATGCGAAACTGCTTTATGGCAATGTTTTCCGGCAATTGCAGCTGCCAAGTATGGGAAGATCCCCAGAAGCTCACCCCCTGATGAAACACCTCTCTCATACCGGTTACATTCCCGTTTGCATCTTTCTCTGCTTCTGTTGTGGAATAGGATGCCGCCCCCTTTAAGGTGACTCGCACTTGAAATTCTGTAAATTCTGCATCTGCGGTACCCACTCCACCCTCTGTATTGCTCCTACTTGCTTGGTTGCTCTCGCTTGCTTGCTTAGCAATATTCGCCCCATCCGCCTTATTGTTTTTCGGAAGCTCTATCCAGTCGTTCCAAGTTCCGTCCGAGCGTTTGTATTTCCATTCATAAACAGCACCATTTCCGTCCCAAGTCACCTCCCCCATAATGACCTTTGCATTCTCTGTGCCCTCCCCGGAAATGACAGGGCTTGTCCATGTGCCGCTTCCATCTGCGATCAACTCCAGGACATCAAAACCGTCTCGGTTCTCCATCTTTGTATTTTCAAAGCTTCCTTGGACGTAAGTCTGGTTATTCGCTCCCCACCACTGGGGAAAGGCGGCAAAAGAAGCTCCCTCATGTTGATATAACCTGTCTGATTTCGACCAATCCTTTGTATCTCCATCCACCGCCACGGCATCCTTATACCAGTAGGCAGGCTCACTGCGTTTGATTTTGTATGTATGCTCTGTGGTATCGATCTTTGCCACGCCTCCGGTAAAGTAGGCCGTATCGCCTTCTCGCCGAAGAAGCATTCCCATCGGTTCCTCCCCGGGATCATTTTCATAAATCTGCTGCATCATGGGATGCACATAGTCATTGGCATAAAAACCATAGATTGCCGAACTAAGGGCGACATAGCGTTTTCGGTATTCATCATTTGCCGCTCCATAGCTATGGGTCAAAACCTTCACCTGACTGCCGGGAATTGCCATCTTATCCCACAAGAAATCCCGCTGGCTGTTATTGTAGTTCCACAAAAATGGATTGGTATCCGCCTCTCCATTGCTCCTATTCATATCCTGATTGGGATAGCGATAATTATATTTGAGCAAAATAGAATCCATCTGCAAGTCGGCAGCTCCTGTAAATTCAAAACGAATCTTGAGGTATTTTGAGGTTTTGCCGATTCCATCCCAAGATGCCGGCTCGCCTTTCCATAATTGAGGTGCCTTTCGCCAGGTTCCATCCCATGTATTTTCATCAAAGGGCAAGGTATCCCCCGTCCAAATCCAAATTTTACAGTTATTGTCATCGGCACCTTTCCCAAACCACTCCAAATAAACCCAGTCGTAGCTATCTTTCCTCTCCTGCTGCGGAAGAATTGTGTCCATATCAAGCAGGATTTCCGCACTTCCATTCGCTCCATTGGAAATGGAATGTCCGTTATAGGAGCAAGTCCCTGAAAGGGTCCAGTGCGAAAGCTGTTTCCCATAGGAAATTTCTCCGCTGTCCTCTACTTTCCGAGCATCCCCTTGATCACTCCAAGTAATGGAATCGGAACTCCAAGAACTCTCAAAACTCTCCCACAAATAGTAATCTCCCAAGTCGCAAAAAGCCCTGGTACCATTTACCACGGTTAAAATGTCGTTGGCTTTGCAAAAGTCTGTCACTGCCTTTAGCCTGTCATAAAAAGTCTGACACTTATCCGGATCTTTTGCATAGCCCATCTTCCAGTAATCCACATCACATTCATCTAAGAAGATGCCATCCGCCAGTCCGTCATTTTTCAGCCCAAGTACTTCTTTTTCAAAATCTGCAATCCAAGCATCCGTATCTGTAAACCGACTGCCAAAAGCCAGATATTGAAAGATCTTACAACCCTCCCCACGGGCTGTGGCAACACTTTCTTGGTTGCGGTCAGAAACAATTAGAAACTCATACTTGGAATAATCCTTGATCCCGCTGTAGGCAAGTTCACCATAATAAATGTTGAATTTGTGGGGCTGCTTGTAGCGGGTATCTAGGGTGAGGGTGCCGTCGGTGTTTACAATACCTGCCAAGGAGCTTTCTTGTGGAGTGGGGGGGGGTACTTCAGTGGCCGCCACGCCTTGTATACTCAGGATAAGAAACAAAAGCATGAGAATGACTGCTATCGGTTTTCTTATAGATTTCAACATAAAATCCCTCCTCCCTTCAAAAAGATTCCTTTCTGTAGCCCAAACGGCTGCCCGCTCTGCACCGTAACATTTTGTAATGCAGAGATCCACTCCGTCCTATCATAGAAAAAGCCCCGCTCTAAAACAGTACGGACAAGCCTCCTTAAAAACGTATTTTCGGGAACAGAGGTTCCCAAAAATGGGAGTCTTTCCTCCCTAGTCGCTCCAATGCTTTTTCTATTGATAGGCAGAGAGTCTCTCTGTTTACACAACAAATGTTCTAAGTGTAGAATGAAAACGGCTGCCCGCTCTGCACAAAAAAGAACCTTTGAGCGAAATGGAGGGAAGACCCTCCTTGCAGGAAGCCCGCTTTTGCTGACTGCAAGACGTTTTTGAAAGGGGCTTGCCCGAAATGCTATAAGCGAGGGTTCTTTTTTGGCAGAATGGGCAACGTTTTCAATTACGTAGAACAGTTTTTTTCTCTAGCAAGCGGAGTGACTATTTTCCCTACACCTTATGCTCATGGGTAAACAAATGATCATTGCAATACTCGTAATTCCCATTGCACTTCGAACAAAAGCGAAACTCAAGTTCCGGACTATCCTCTTCTGTCCGCCCGCAAATGGCACACTTATGCTTGGTAATACCGCCACCGCCTCTTTGGGGTGCGGCAGTTCCCCGCTTCACCTTAACCGCACTGTAATAAGCCTGTTTTCGATGAATTTCTTTGGGTGAAATCTTCTTATAATCTCTGGTAAGCAGAAAGAACACAAGGACATTTAACAGGGAACAAATCACAAGTACCCGTATGGGCAGATTTCCAACAACCAACACATAGGCAAGCCAACCTAAGTCCAAGAGGGCAAGCCATTTGATTTTAATGGGAATCAGAAAGAAAAACAGCACTTTCATGTCGGGATATGTCATGGCAAATCCCAAGAAAATGGACATGCAAATATAATAGGTGGTAAACATCTGACTATACAGTCCCGATATCAAAACAGCCCCCGTCTGCCCGTTGGTAAGATAGACATACACATAGAGCAAAAACGCACCGAACACCGTGGTGATAATGCCCCCAAACACGTAAAGATTATAACGAAAATCCCCCCAGGTCTGCTCAAGGGTCGTACCGATGGAATAATAAAACCACAGCATTATGATGGTAAAAATAGAAAGGCTGTAGCCCGGAATCAAAAGCCAGGTCACAAGCCGCCAGATTTGCCCCTTGAAAATCAAGGCAGGGTCAAGAGCCAGTAAACTCACCACATTTGGTGCCACCAACTGAATCACATAGCCTATAATGTAGGTTGCAATCATATATTTGGTCAGTCCGGGAACCGTACGTTTCCCAATCTTCTTTTCTAATTTGTTCAAAAAATTCATACTACCTCCTTAAGAAAACCCATTTTTTCGGGTGCTACTGCTCGAGAAAACTTTAATCGGGCAGTTCCCTCTTTATTTTATCCAATATCCTATGGGCTGCTTCCTCTTTCCCCATCTTAGTAAGGGCAATTTCACCCTCTGCTGTGATCAAGGTCAGCACATTGGTATCCACACCAAATCCTGCACCCTCTGTTTTCAGATGATTTGCGGCTACCATATCCACTTGTTTTTTCAGAAGCTTTTCCTTGGAATTTAAGAGCAAGTGTTCCGTTTCCATGGAAAATCCGCACAAAAAAGCGGAAAGCTCACCTTTCTGCTTCCTGCCTCCTAATTCCTTTAGAATATCCCTCGTACGCACAAGGGGGATCTGACTTTCTCCCTCTTGTTTTTTCACCTTTTGGGTACTAATCTCCTTGGGGCGGTAATCCGCCACAGCCGCAGCCTTTATGATAATATCATATTCCGCCGCCCGTTTCAAGACTTCTTCATACATTTCTTCTGCTGTAAGCACAGAAATCACCTCTGCAAATAAGGGGGGGGGTAGAATTACCGGCCCGCTGACTAAGGTCACTTTCGCTCCCCTTTTGGCGGCGGCAATAGCTAAGGCGTAGCCCATTTTTCCCGTGGAATGATTGCTGATATAACGCACCGGGTCAATGGCTTCTCTGGTAGGACCTGCGGTAACCAGTACCTTTTTGCCTTGTAAATCCTTTGGGCATTCGATTTCACGGCGCACATAGTCCACCAACACCTCTTCCACCGGCAGTTTCCCTACGCCAATATCCCCGTTTGCCAACATTCCGACTACAGGAGGGATAATGGTGTACCCATGCTTCTCTAATTTTTGCAAATTTTCCTGCACGATCGGATTTTGGTACATATTATGATTCATCGCCGGAGCAAGTAAGACTTTACAAGGACAAGCCATAATGGTGGTGGTCAGCATATCATCTGCAATTCCTCCCGCCAATTTTCCGATTACATTTGCGGTGGCAGGGGCAAGCAGAACCAAATCCGCCTGTTTTGCCAACGCCACATGTTCCACGGAAAATTCAAAGTTCCGATCAAAGGTGTGGGTCAGGCACTTGTTCCCGGTGAGGGTTTCAAAGGTCACAGGGGTAATGAACTGCTTGGCGTTCTCTGTCATAATAACATGAACATTGCAGTGGAGTTTCTTTAACATTCGAGCCACATTGGGCATCTTATAGGCTGCTATCCCACCGCTTACGCCGAGCAGAACGGTCTTTCCGTTTAGCATAGGTTTACTCCTTAATGAATAATGGTAGTTTTCATGATGAACTTCCCTCAATAACACAGATGTAAATGCAGAGGGGCTTGTCGCATATCGATAGAAAAAGCATTAGAGCGACTAGGGAGGAAAGACTCCCATTTTTGGGAACCTCTGTTCCCGAAAATACGTTTTTAGGAGGCTTGTCCGCACTGTTTTAGAGCGGGGCTTTTTCTATGATATGCGACAAGCCTCTCTGCTCTATACAGTGTTATGAGGCATTTCATCTCTAACACTCATTACTTCATTTAACCTCTCCACAATCTCCTCAAACTCAACAGGCTTACTAATATGCGCATTCATCCCCGCTTCCAAGCACTTCTCCACGTCCTCCTTGAACACATTGGCAGTCATTGCCACAATGGGAATTGTCTTGGCATTTGGAGCATCAGAAGCACGAATCTGCCGTGTGGCTTCATAGCCATCCATTTCCGGCATCTGAACATCCATAAGGATAAAATCGTACTTGTCGGGATTGTCCGTAAATTTAGCCACGCCCTCTACGCCGTTTTCTGCACAGTCAAACTGCAAGCCCGTATCCTCCATCAGGCACATAACGATTTCTCGGTTGATGTCCACATCCTCACACAAAAGTGCCGTCAGACCTTCAAAACAGTCCTTTGTATCAACTACCGTCTGTTCGGCATAAACTTCCTCTTCTCCCTTAGCTACTGCCCCAAGGCATACCGTAAAGGAAAAAGTGGCTCCCTCCCCCGGCTTAGAAACAACCCAAATCTCGCCCCCCATCAAGGTAACGATACGCTTACAAATGGCAAGACCAAGACCGGTTCCCCCGTATTTGCGGGTGGTGCTGTTCTCCGCTTGAGAAAAGGCGGTGAACAGTTTGTCTATCTGCTCCGGGGTCAGACCAATGCCCGTATCCGTGACACTCACCAAAATCACATAACTGTCTCCCCGAGCTTCTACCGGAGAAACATCTACTGTTATTTTCCCGCCCTTTGGGGTAAACTTTGCAGCATTGGAAAGAAGGTTCGTTACCACTTGCCGCAAGCGATGGTCGTCCCCTATGACAGTTCGGGGCATATTCTCTTCCATGTGAACCTGCACCGTCCGCTCTTTCGCCTGGGCTGAAAATGAAATGACAGAAACGGTATTGTGAATCAGCTGCTCTAAGTCAAAGCGGGTAGAGGATAGTTCCATTTTATTGGCTTCAATCTTCGCCATATCCAAAACGTCATTGATTACATTCAGCAAATGTTTTGAAGCATCGTTTATCTTGTGAAAAGAATAGTCCTTGCGTTCTATTTTAGAAGCGGAAAGTCCAAGGGTGCTCATACCGATAATGGCATTCATTGGGGTACGAATTTCATGGCTCATATTGGCAAGAAATTCGCTTTTCGCCAAACTGGCAGCTTTGGCCTCTTCCATTCGAAGCTCAATCTCCGCCGTCTGCTCCTGCACTTTTTGTTTCAACATTTTCGCTCCATCACGAGCCTGCATTAACATGGCAAGTACCAGAATCAGCACTAAAATCAGCAATCCCGCTAATATGATCAGATAAAGCCTCTGCTCCTGCGCCATTTTGTCCTGATAGTCAAAGGTCATTCGCTGCCATCTTTCGGTGATTTTGTTCGTGTCAATGACTTTCTGCGCCTTGTTTATGATAGAACACAAAATCTTTTCCGACTTATGAAAACCGAAACGGGATTCACTAAACTGGGAAAAGGTATAATTGATTTTAAAACCGGACAACTCCAGATAGTTTGTTATAGCCAATAAATTATTGCAGGTTACCATAAGGAGGTCGATTTTTCCTGTGCGAAGAGCCTCATAGGCTTCAAAGTTCGTATCATATGTCACGGTATCTGCATGTCTGGGAAAATTTTCCCAAAACACCTCTGTATAAGCTGTATCCGCCAACAAACCCACACGAGCTTGCACCACTTCTTTCACGTCCATTTCCGGATAGTCCACCCGTGACAAAAGAGCATAATAGTCGATTGTGTAA
The DNA here is from genome assembly GCA_026000755.1 of Clostridia bacterium. Lineage (GTDB taxonomy): Bacteria > Bacillota > Clostridia > Lachnospirales > Lachnospiraceae > BNZC01. The sequence continues at coordinate 8,407 of BNZC01000005.1, read as the reverse complement.
GGATCACTCCACAAAAACTTCCCCTGCCGTTCCTTGGTTTTCATCAGTTCCATAACGGCGGCGGTTTCATGGTTTATAAGCCGTCCCAACACAGTAGTCCAATTATCTGTTCCCTTATTTACATATTCGATATTCATCTCTGTAATCGCAGCGACTTCCTTTGCCACGTCAAGGGCAATGCCCTCCCATGCCTTATTCCTCGGATTGTAAAAACTCATGGGGTAGTTGTCAAACTCAACCCCTATTTTGACACTTTTGCCCCGATCCCCGGAATGGCTGCGAATGTATGCCTTTTCCTCTTCCGTCAGCATCATATAAAATTTGTGGTGCAAATATGCCTTGCTTCCCTCCTTGTACAAACCCAGAAAATGGCTGTAAGCCCCGGCATCTATGGCTTTTTGAACGACATTGATGATAGGAACAAGCTCTGTATTTTGCGTAGTAAGAGACACAGAAGAGTTAATAAAAGGCATAAACTCCTCACTGTCTACCACGCCGATGGCATCAAAAGCCGCCACGTCACTATTTTCCCCTACAAAAAAATCCGCTCTCCCGGATGCCAAGAGGGCATAGGCTTCCTCATGGCTTCCTACCGAAATTGTCTCCGCCCCATTTAGATAGGGGAGGCATTCTTCTCTGGTGACGGCTCCTTCAAAAAAGACATAGACCGGCAAATGCTTTGCGTATTCTGAGGTGACTGTTTTCAAATCCGGGTTGCCTTGTAAACGTACCAGCATAACGGATCGCTCCGCAATGGAATCTGTCATATAGTATACATTGCGACGTTCCTCCGTCGCCGTCAACTCTCCTGTAAAATCCAGTTCATGGGTAGAAAGCCCTGCCAGTAATTCATCCCAGTCCACAAGCCTTAGCTTAAATTTCACATCAAAGAGTTCTGTCAGCCAATCACAAAACAGGGCGGAAAACCCACCCTCCACTCCATTCGAGGTAAAGGCCTCCACTCCCGGATTCATGGCATAAACAAACTGCTCTCGTCCTGCTTTTAACGCTTCCACCGCAGCGATTTCTTCTTCCGTAACCCCCGGTATATCCCGATAATCCTTGTACTCTTTGTATGTTTTCCCGGTCGTAGCAGCCATGGTGGGTAAGATGGCATCACAAAGCAACACTAGGATTGCTACTATAACAATACATGTTTTTCGCATACTTCCCTCCTTGCCAAACCAAAACAGCTTAACTACAATTTTACCATGATTTCCCACGAGTGTCAACGAAGTTTTGGTGAATGTGACGGAAGCACATGACATATACTGTGATAACCATATAATCCCTTATAAAATTTTTGCAAAATGGATTGTTTTTTGTCACTTCCTGTCGTATACTTATAGGGAAGCACGATAACGTGCTTTCGTCACACATAGAAATGGAGACAACACATGGACAAGAATTTACATAGGCTGGGCATTGATATTGGTTCCACCACGGTAAAGATTGCAATACTAGACGAGAATGGCGAACTGCTCTTCTCCGATTACGAACGCCATTTTGCCAACATCCGAGAAACCTTATCGGATCTGGTGCAAAAGGCAAAGAAGAAACTGGGGGCAACTACGGTGGCTCCCATGATTACAGGTTCGGGGGGACTGTCCTTAGCGAAGCACATGGGCGTACCCTTTGTGCAGGAGGTCATCTCCGTATCCACCGCCTTACAAGACTACGCACCCCAGACAGACGTCGCCATTGAACTCGGCGGCGAGGATGCAAAGATTATTTATTTTGAAGGCGGAAGTGTGGAACAACGCATGAACGGCATTTGTGCGGGCGGTACCGGCTCCTTTATCGACCAGATGGCTTCCCTGCTTCAAACCGATGCAGAGGGCTTAAATACCTATGCCAAGACCTACAGCGAGATTTACCCCATTGCCGCCCGTTGCGGCGTATTTGCAAAATCCGATATTCAGCCCTTAATCAATGAGGGCGCCACCAAGGAGGATTTGGCGGCTTCTATTTTTCAGGCGGTGGTCAATCAGACCATCAGCGGCTTAGCTTGCGGCAAGCCCATTCGGGGGCATGTGGCATTTTTGGGAGGACCACTGCATTTCCTATCGGAATTAAAGGCGGCATTTGTACGCACATTGGATTTGGATGCAGATCACGCCATTATTCCCAAACATTCCCATTTATTTGCGGCAATCGGCTCCGCCCTCACCGCCAAGGAGGATGTTACCACAGACCTTGACAGTCTACTAACCCTTTTAGCCTCTGATTTTAAGTTGGAGTTTGAAGTAGCTCGTATGGATTCCTTATTTGAAGATAAGGCGGCTTATGATACTTTCCTTGCCCGCCATGACACGCAAAAAGTGGTACGGGGGGATTTAGCCTCCTATCAAGGGGACTGCTTCCTGGGAATTGATGCAGGCTCCACCACAACAAAGACGGCTTTGGTGGGGAAAGACGGACAACTGCTCTACTCCTTTTACAGCAGTAACAACGGCAGTCCTCTAAAGACCGCCATTACCTCTATCCGTGAGATCTACTCCCTGATGCCGAAAACCGCTCATATCGTACATTCCTGTTCCACCGGTTACGGCGAGGCTCTGATGAAGGCCGCATTTTTACTGGATGACGGAGAGGTGGAAACGGTAGCCCATTACTATGCCGCCGCTTTCTTTAACCCGGAAGTGGACTGTATCTTAGACATCGGCGGTCAGGATATGAAGTGCATTAAAATCAAAAATCATACCGTAGACAGCGTGCAGTTAAACGAGGCCTGTTCCTCCGGCTGCGGCTCCTTTATTGAAACCTTTGCCAAATCCTTAAACTATTCCGTGCAGGATTTTGCCAAGGCGGCTTTGTTTGCAGAACACCCCATTGACTTGGGGACTCGCTGTACGGTCTTTATGAACTCCAAGGTAAAACAGGCGCAAAAGGAAGGAGCTTCCGTGGCGGATATTTCCGCAGGTCTTGCCTATTCCGTCATTAAAAATGCCCTCTTTAAGGTAATTAAAGTATCCGATGCCAAGGATTTAGGAGAAAACATCGTGGTACAGGGGGGTACCTTTTACAACGATGCCGTCTTAAAAAGCTTTGAAACCATTTCCGGTTGTGAAGCCATCCGTCCTGATATTGCAGGGATTATGGGTGCCTTTGGTGCTGCCTTAATTGCAAGGGAACGCCACGAAGTAGGGCTTGATTCCGCCATGCTGTCCATGGAGCAGATTAATGCTCTACAGTTTGAAACAACCCTCTCTCGCTGTAAAGGCTGTACCAACAGCTGTTTGCTCACCATCAACCGTTTCGAGAAGAATCGGCACTACATCACAGGAAATCGCTGTGAAAAAGGCTTGGGCAAGGAGAAGAACAAGGAGCAGATTCCAAACCTCTTTGAATACAAATTACAGAAATATTTTGACTACAAACCCTTAGATGAGGATAAGGCAAGCCGAGGCATTGTGGGGATTCCAAGAGTGTTAAACCTCTTTGAAAACTATCCTTTCTGGGCGGTGTTCTTTGAGAAATTACGCTTCCGCACCGTGCTGTCCCCTGTTTCCAATCGCAGGATTTACGAGCTTGGAATTGAGTCCATTCCCAGTGAGTCGGAATGCTATCCTGCCAAGTTGGTTCACGGGCATATTGTACGCTTGATTAAGGAGGGGGTTGATTTTATTTTCTATCCCTGCATTCCCTATGAACGGAATGAATTTCCGGAGTCGAACAACCACTACAACTGCCCCATTGTGACCTCTTATCCCGAAAATATCAAGAATAACGTGGATGAAATCACCTCAAAGCAGGTACGTTTCCTAAATCCATTCCTAAGCTTCCACGATAAGGAAGTGCTGATTAAGCAGCTCATGGATACCATTGGTAAGGAATTTGATATTCCCGCCGAGCAGATTGCCTTAGCGGCAGATGCGGGTTGGACGGAACTTTTAGCCGTCCGTGAGGACATCAAGCGAAAAGGCGAAGAAGTCCTGAAATACATGACGGAAACCGGACGGCGAGGTATCGTCTTAGCCGGACGCCCCTACCACGCTGACCCGGAAATCAACCACGGAATCCCGGAACTGATTAACTCCTATGGAATTGCCGTTTTGACGGAGGATTCGATTTCCCATTTGGCTCCGGTGGAACGCCCCTTAATCGTAATGGATCAATGGATGTACCACTCCAGACTCTACGCCGCCGCAAACTTTGTCAAGACCAGAGATGATCTGGATCTCATTCAGCTAAACTCCTTTGGCTGTGGCTTAGATGCAGTAACCACGGATGCAGTCAGCGATATTTTAACACAGTCAGGGAAGATTTACACCTGCTTAAAGATTGACGAGGTGAATAACTTAGGTGCCGCCCGGATTCGTATCCGCTCCTTGCTCTCCGCTCTTCGAGTAAAAGAGAAGCAAAACGAAGCACGCACCATATGCCCCTCCAGTTATGAGCGTGTCCTCTTTACCGAGGAGATGCGTAAGGATTACACCATCCTTTGCCCCCAGATGTCGCCCATTCATTTCGACTTGGTGGGTCCTGCCTTTCAGGCATCGGGCTACAAGTTTGAAATCTTGGAAAATGACAACAAGGCCGCCGTTGACATGGGTCTGCGTTATGTGAACAATGATGCTTGCTATCCCTCTTTGATGGTGGTGGGTCAGATTATGGATGCGGTTTTATCGGGGAAATATGATTTGAATAAGACTGCCGTTGTGATTTCCCAGACAGGGGGGGGGTGTCGCGCCTCCAACTACATCGGCTTTATCCGCCGTGCCTTAGAGAAAGCGGGCTATCCCCACATTCCCGTAATTTCCCTGAATTTAAGCGGCTTAGAAGCCAATCCCGGTTTTCGATTTACCCTGCCCTTGGCACAGAAAGGGATTTATGCCGTGTTGCTGGGCGACATTTTCATGCGTTGCCTGTATCGTACACGCCCCTATGAGGCGACCCCCGGCTCTGCCAATGCCCTCCATGAAAAATGGAAAGACAGCTGTGTGAAGTTCCTTTCCACCAATAAGATGATTTCTCACCGCAAGTTCAACCGTTATTGCAGGGAAATCATTCGGGATTTTGACAAACTGCCTCTGCTTGATTTGAAGAAACCCAAGGTGGGTGTTGTTGGAGAAATCTTGGTGAAATTCCTCCCCTCCGCCAACAATTATCTGGTGGAGCTGTTAGAAGCCGAGGGTGCAGAGGCTGTTGTACCGGATTTGATGGACTTCTTCCTCTACTGCTTCTACAACCAAAACTTTAAGAGCGATATGTTGGGCATGAGTCGCCGCAGTAAAGCCAAGGCGAATCTGGGCATTGCCGGGATGGAATGGCTTAGGAGTGCCGCCCGAAAGGAATTTGAAAAGAGCAAGCGTTTCTCTCCTCCCGCCCATATCAGGGATTTGGCTCGCTATGCAGACCCCATTGTTTCCCAAGGGAACCAGACCGGAGAGGGTTGGTTTTTGACCGGAGAAATGTTGGAACTCATTCATACCGGCACCAACAACATTGTCTGCACACAGCCTTTCGCCTGCCTGCCCAACCATGTAGTGGGCAAGGGCGTGATTAAGGAACTGCGGCACAGATTCCCTTACTCGAATATTGTGGCGATTGACTATGACCCGGGTGCCAGTGAGGTGAATCAGCTGAACCGCATTAAGCTGATGTTGAGTGCGGCACAGAAGAATTTGTCGGCAGGACGAGTGTAATACTGATATCTCCTGTTTGATGTATTCCGGTTTATACGTATAATGCAGTAACAAGTTATATCATGAATTGCCCAACAAAGACCTGTCAGAACAGGGACTTTGTTGGGCAATTCAACTTGCAATTTATAAACAGCTATTATTTGTTCACTCGCCTATTGACTTTTTATAGCTGCTCTTTTTGCTTTTTACGTCTGGTGATAAGCCCTATCACTGCCGCACCCGGTGCGGACATCATGAGCAGCACAGTGTACACGGACAAATTCGTGTTATCGCCGGTCTTGGGGTTATCGCCGGTTGTGGGACTATTGACGTTTGTGGGGTTTCGCACATCCGGCGAACCCAAGTACTCTTCAAATACATACTCGCCCAAATCAGGGTTGTAGCGCCAGATTCCTCTCAAGATGCCGTATGCGTCAACCTCCCGGAACGTGCCGTCATCGTTCGGCTCAAGAACGTTCGCCGCATCGTTCGGCACGGGTGTGATTGACGGCGTGACGGGTTGTGCGGGATCCGGCGTTGACTCCGGAACAGACTCCGGCGTTGGAGTTGGATCCGGAGCAGGCTCGGGCGTTGGCTCCGGAGCAGGCTCCGGTGTTGGAGTTGGCTCCGGTGTTGGAATTGGCTCCGGGGCGGGATCCGGCGTAGGGGCAGGATCGGGCGTTGGTCCCGGAGGCGAGGGCGGTACAGGCGATATTTCCTCTGCCCACTTTGCGGAAAGTGTCATTGCATTCTGCACAAAACTGTAGAATCTCCACTCTGTATCACCGTTGTACCATCCTTCGAAAGTATCTGTACCCTTGGTCGGATCGTCAGGTTTGCTCACCGTACCGCCGATCGCCACGCTTTGCGGCAATACCTCCGTTCCGCCGTTAGAATCGAACGCCACGTCCACCGCAAAATTCACCTGGACGGGTTCCGCACCGAGCGTGTACTCGACACCCGGGTGCGACGGTATATTAAACACATTATCGAAGACACGCAAAATATGGGTCGGAACCGTACTGCGCAGTGCAGTATGCTGCACAAATGTCGTCGATGCGGAAACCGTATAGCCGAACGCACGGTAGCCCGAGGGCAGCACAATGTCGGGAGCAGCGGTAACGGCAGGGATACTCGCAGCAAGGATACTCACGGCAGGGTCGGTGTCCGTTGTTATCGCAAGAGGCGATCCGAGCGAGGGTGCGCTCGGGAAGTAATTGTTTTGCAGAACCGCCGTTCCAAGGTTTTTATTGCCTACAGCCCAAATGGCATAGTTTGAACCTGCATAAGCACGTACTGTCGCTGTGTCAGCAATCGTAAGCACTGCTCCGCTGCCATCTGCTCCGCCGCCTATGCCCGCTCCGCCGTAGGTGCTGTATGCTCCGCCTGTCGTTGTAGTGTCTGCGCCGCCTATCGCTGTGACGTTTGCGGTATCTGATATGGTAACCGTGCCGCCGCTACGATAGTATCCGCCGCCTATGCCCGCTCCGGTGGCCCAGCCGGCACCGCCTGTCGCTACAACGGTCGCATTGCTTACTATGTTCGTCGTGCCGCCGGCACCAAAGCCGCCGCCACCTATACCTGTACCGGTATCGTTGCCTGCTCCTCCGGTCGCTGTAACGTTCGCACCGATGGATATGATAATCGTTCCGCCATCACCAGATCCACCGCCGCCTATTCCCGCTCCGGTGGTGGAACCGGCACCGCCGGTCGCTGTGACCATTCCGCTGTCTATAGTAATCATTCCGCCGGCACCTTCTCCGCCTCCGCCTATTCCTGCTCCGGCCTTGCCCATGTCGGCGGCGCCTCCGGTCGCTGTCACCGTGCCGCCGGTGGATATGATAATCGTTCCACCGCTGCCAACTTCTCCGCCTCCGCCTATGCCTGCTCCTGCGCTATAGCCCGCACCTCCGGTCGCTGTAACGCTTGCAGTATCGACTATTTCAATCGTTCCGCTGTTAGAGTTACCGTTTCCTGCTCCTATACCCGCTCCGGCGCTGGAACCGGCACCGACTGTCGCTGTAACGTCCGCAGTGCCTCCTATGCGAATCGTTCCGCTGTTGTCGCCTCCGCCTATTCCCGTACTGCCGGTCGCTATGACGTTCGCAGTACCGACTATTTCAATCATTCCGCTGTTAGAGGCATTTGTTCCTGCACCTATACCTGCTCCTCCGTGGTCGCTCGTCGCTGTGACCGTACCGCTTTCTATGGTAATCGTTCCGCTGTTAGAGCCACCATATCCGCCTCCGCCTATACCTGCACCGTAATCGCCGGTCGCTGTGACGTTCGCAGTACCTCCTATGGTAATCGTTCCGCCGGCACCTTCGTAACCTCCGCCTATTCCCGCTCCGTTGTTGCTGCCGGTTGCTTGGACTTCGGCATTGTTTCCTATGGTAATCGTTCCGCCGGCACCTTCGTAACCTCCGCCTATTCCCGCTCCGCTATTGCCGCCGGTTGCTTCAACTTTGGCATCGTCTTCTATAGTGATCGTGCCACCATCACCGTCTTCGCCTCCGCCTATTCCCGCTCCGTTAAAGCCGCCGGTTGCTTCGACTTTAGCACTGCCTGCTATGGTAATCGTTCCGCCGGCACCACCGTGTCCTCCGCCTATGCCCGCTCCGCCGCTGCCGCCGGTTGCTTGGACTTCGGCATTGTCTTCTATGCTAATCACTCCGTCGGTGCCAAAGGCACCTATGCCCGCTCCGCCGCCGCCGGCGGTTGCTTGGACTTTGGCAGTGTCTCCTATGGTAATTGTGCTACCGTCTATTCCTGTGTTGAGG
>BNZC01000004.1 GCA_026000755.1 Clostridia bacterium | reverse complement strand
GAATTTAAGTCTGGCATGATGTTTCTCCTTCTCAAAGAAAATTTCCCAGATTAAATTCTACCAGAAATCCGTTCCAGATTAAATTCCACATCAAATTCCATAGTGGAACTTACTTTGGGAATTAACACAAGTGTTTTTTTGTTTGAAAATTGCAAAAAAAGACCTGTCAAGCGTTTTTGAAAATGTCCTAAAATTCTTTTTATATCAGCACCGGTTTTTCCGGTGCTGTTGGTGTTTAAGTGCATATAAAATCAGTTGGTATTTCTGACTCATTGCGGTGTGCTTGGCTGTGCATATGTTTTAGGAAAGAAGACCTCCACGGATGATCCTTGGGTGGTACATAGCGTTTCCGTGGTTCTTTCTTAAGAACTATGGGAGCAAATGCAGGAGAAGCTTCTTGGTGTATTTTAACCTCTTCTAGTGCATAAGAGATGTCATTGATGGAACAGTAGAGTTCGCCGTCAAATGCTTTGATGGCAATGGCAGCGGTTCCCTTGCGGTAATGGACGGCAAGTCCTCTTGCATCAATAGGCAGGTAATACTTGTTGTGATATTTAATGCAGCTTCCGCCGTCCACCTTGCGAGGAGCAAGCACGGAAAGGATTAAATTTATTTCTTCCGCAGAGGGTTGCTTTTCAAACACGGAACTGCTATGATTGATGGGAAGGGCAAACCGCTGGTTGAATTTCTTTATGTAGGAGTTTAGGAATTCATTTGCTGCAGCGATCGTTGTAATTCCTTCGAGCTTTAGTTCTACGGGAAGGCGGGATTGAAGGGTGGCATTCATCCTTTCGACTCGCCCTTTCGCTTGTGGGACACTGGTCGTCTTGATTTCGATTCCCAAGCGTTTACAGGCATATCCGAACTGTGTGAAGGTGTCTTTCTCGACCGCTGTTTCGTTTTTCTTCTTGTACTCAAATACCGTTCGCTTATCCGTAAGAAAACCATAGGGAATCCCATATTCACATAGTATCTGGTACAGAACATTATAGTATCCATCTAAGGTTTCCTGCATATCGAAATATCCTCCGACGAGAATCCCGGTAGAATCATCCACGGCGAGATGCAAGTGTGTTTTGATGTCGCCAAACCAGAGGAATTCCGAGGCATCCATTTGAGCCAGCTCTCCGAAATGTAAGCACCTTGGTCGCCTAGGATGGGCATCTTCTAGGTCAAGGATGGCGGAGCAGACGGCGGCCAATTCCTTTTTTGTTGTAGCTGCCTTTTGTTGTTCCCGCAGTTTTTTAGCAAGGTTTTTACGTGTTGTTTTATGGGCTTTCGGGGACAGGATGTCATCTTCCCGAAAGACTCGGCGTACATAGCTTTTTGATACGCAAATGTTTTCCCGCTCTGCCAGTAGCTCTGTGTAGTGTGCAAAATTAGACCCGGCATATTTGGTGGCATATAGGTCAAGGAGCAGTTTCCGTGTTTCTTCTGCAATCATAGTGGTTGGTTTGTGTGCATGGTTTCCATGTACGAAAAAGGCTTTTCCACCGCTGCGATAGCCTGCAATCATGCGGTTGATGTGGCGGAGTGTGCAGCCGATTTTTATAGCAGCAGTCTTTTTGTTTCCATCCTCGTCTGTCAGTTTTTTGATAATCTGGTATTTCTGCAATTCAGTCATAGTCAATAATACCTCTCTCATTTTAATCCTCCCCATTTCTTTCATAGGGATTTATCATAACACAGTTTTCTTATTCGTGTGAGACATTTTCATTTGTGTTATACTAGGACATTATCATATGTTAACCATATTTTGTTTGAAAATTGCAAAAAAAGACTTGACAAAACAAAGTCTTTTTTATATAATCGAATGAGTGCAAGCGAGAAGAACGTGCTTGTGCGTTCGGCGAGCGACGAATGCCTGTTATGATTCGCAGAATCATAACAGAATGAGTGCTTAACTCCAAAGGGGAATCATACAATGGCAGTATTGCGGTCTCCAAAACCGTTCATGGGGGTTCGAATCCCTCTTCCCCTGCTCTTAGTTTATCAACCCTTTTTATTGCTCTTTTTTCTGCTCTTATTAACTTTCTTACCCTTTCCCATGATAGTTCCCTTTCTTTTTTCGCAATTATAGTATACTTGTGGTACATCGTTACTGTAACCACATTGCATTCAAAACTTTGTGGTGTTGTTTGATTTTTGATTAAAAATTTTTATAATATTTTACGTTCCACCGTTGACCACGTAGCAAATACGTGCTACTATAATAGAGAAAGGGAAATATAAATGACAGTAAGCGAACTGGTACGCTACTTAAAAAAACAAGGAGTAAAATTTAAGGAACACGGAAAGCGACATGATGTTTACGTCAATTCACACAATGGAGCAGAGACCCAGATTCCCCGACATCAATCACAGGAAATCAAAAAAGGAACGGCAGAACGAATCATGAAAAACTTGGGAATTAAATAACATCAAGTCCGGCTCACCGCATGAAATAGAGGAGGTATTTTTATGAAGTATGTTTATCCGGCAGTCTTTCATCCGGAAGAAGAAGGCGGCTATAGCGTCTATTTCCCGGACATCCAAAAAGGTGCAACACAGGGAGAGAACGAAGCAGAGTGCATAGAAATGGCAGAAGATTTTTTGTGCCTAGCATTGTACCGCATGGAAGAAAGCAAAGAATCAATACCAATAGCATCTAAAATGAAAGCTCTAAATGTCCAAGATAACGATATTGTTACTCTTATAGCCGCAGATACAGATGAGTATAGGAGGTATTATGAAAATAAATTAGTCAAAAAAACGCTTAATATTCCTTCTTGGCTTAATCAAAGAGCTGACAAAGCCAATGTGAATTTTTCACAAGTGCTTCAAAAAGCCTTAAAAGAAGAACTTAAACTAGGAAGCTGATAACATCGCACTTATTTATTTTCAATGATAACATGATCCCAACCGGGAAGCATAAAAAAATCTGCAACTTTATGTAGTGTTGTGCTATAAAAACAATCGGGAAATACAATCGTCTTGTGACACTTCGCAGAGTGCAGAACATCGCACAAGCCACTACGGATACCTATAAAAGTTCCGGCATACTCGGCGGCGGAAATCATTTGAGAGAGAGGAATATTGAGCAACCATGTTCCGCAAATCGGAAGTTCGTCACCAACTGCGTTTGTGAAAATTTCATAACCCTTTGCCGAATAATCAGCAGCGATTTTCTCCCAAAATTCTGGTGGCAATTCCACCACACTTTTTGCATAAGGTGATAAAATCACCGAATTCCCTTTGGGGATTTGCAAACAATTCTCAAACGGTACGAGATTGGCAGGCGGTACAGGCGGCGTATTTTTCTCAAGGGCATAGACTGCTAACTTATAATAATCAACAAATGACAGAAAATGTTTATCGAGCCATTTAATGATGTTATCGGTATAGGGGCGGTCGTGATGAGCAATTTTTGCAAAGAAACAAGCTGATGTTAAACTGCAATTGTTACGGATTTCAAATACTCCACCCTGTTCTTGACAAATTCAGACACGAATCATAACCTTAGAATAACGCTCCGTCTTATTCTTCATCATCGCCACTGCTTTATCCAGTTCGTTAAACGAAAAGCGGTGCGAAATCAGTTCATCCAAATCCAACTGATCTATATTATCCATTGTCTCTTGCCAGTCCACTCGAAATGACCCATTCCACGAACCCCGCAAGATTAGTTGCTTGCGGAGAATTTGCCAGTATAATTTCTGTTCCAAGCCAAACTCGGCATTTGGATTTCCGACAAGCACAATCTGACCGTTTGGGCGTACCGCATCAATGCACCGTTTCAGTGCATCCACACTGCCTACTGCTTCAATGCAAGCATCCATATTTTGTGGCGTGTTATCGTTTCGACCGATTACGCTGACTTTTTCCACACCATAAATGTTCAGCCATTTTGCGATGAGCCGACCGATTGTGCCGTTGCCGACTACCGCCGCAGTATTGACATTTGTCAAGTCAAAGTGTTTCACGGCGTGGAGTGCAACCGAAGCGGGTTCAAGCATTGCGGCGTGTTCAAAGCTAAGTGTGTCAGGCAAATCCATCAAATTCCACTTTGGCACGGCAACAGATTCCGCAAATGCGCCATTTTGGCGTGAGCCAATGTATCCGTAATTTGAACAGGTTTCGTATCGGTTTTGCCTGCAACTGTCACAGGTAAAACATGGCAACAACGGAAAAACACCCACACGCCGCCCCTCCATTGTTACGCCGGAAAACTCGTGACCGAGAATAATCGGATAATGATAGGCACCGTTTACATAGACACGAGAAATGTCTGACGAACAAATTCCCGCCGCCTTTACCTGAACGAGAACTTCGCCGTCATGTAAGACCGGTTCGGCGACCGCTTCCTGTTTCATATCATTTATACCATGCAAAACCCAGGCCTTCATCCTTGTTCTCCGTTTATAATAGATTTGAACTTCTCTAAATCGGCATTGGTTGTTATCTTGAAGTTATCGGGATTCCCTTTTGCAAGGGCGATTTTCATTCCGGATTTAACCGCCAATTCGCTGCTGCCGTGAAAATCCCCCAACATATCCACATATTTTTCGTTTGCTGCCAAATACGGTTCAAAATCGTAACATTCGGGCGTTTGCCCAATCAAAAGTTCATCGCGATTAAGCGTTCCCGCTATCGTTTTTGCATTAAAACTGCGATATATCGTTTCCGTCACAGGTAGGTACGGGGTACTTCCGTCATACTCATCTGCGGCTTTTATATAATCGCTGATATTTTGCACCGTCACACAGGGACGTGCCGCATCGTGTACCACAACACAATTCGGTGAAGATGCCTTAAGTGCCAACAGCCCGTTATAAATAGACTGCTGGCGCGAATCACCCGGATCGGCAAAAATATAATTGCCGATTTGTGACCGCCAACTTTTATCGGCAACGACACAAATCACATCTATATCCGGACATTGTTCAAAAGTCCGCAGGCAATAGGAAATGATCATTCTCCCACCAACTTCGATAAACTGTTTCGGTGTATCATAAGCTATCAATCGCTCACTGCTACCGCCCGCCAATATCAGTCCTGCATTCAACTTTGCTCACCTCGCAATTCCAAGATTATCTCTTGATACGGACGGTCTTTTCCGAATAACGATGCCGTTCCCAGGACGAAACCATCGATACCAAGATGCGTGAATTTACGCACATTATCCGGAGAAGCGTGTCCGTCCCAAAAAAATTCCAGTCCGTATTCTTCTTTGATTTCAATCAATTTACTGATTTTCTTTTCAATAAACGGCAAAAAAACTTGCCCCGCATGACCGGGATTCACCGTCATAATCAACACACGTTTCACCAAATGAAACAATTCAAGTGCACTTTCAACCGAGGTTGTGGGATTGATCGCAATTCCCGGCGTGACCCCGCATTCCATAATGCGCTGTATGGTTTCCCCAATTTGATAACCACTTTCGGGATGCACGTACAAGATATCCGCTCCGCATTTTGCGAACAACTTGACATAACGCACCGGTTCTTTTATCATCAAATGACATTCGATGGGGCGAGTCGCAACTGATTTTATATACTGCAAATCGTGTATGCCCATACCAAAGTTATGTACAAATTCTCCGTCCATTATATCCACATGAAACGCATCGACACCTGCCGCTTCCAGGTTTTTGACTTCCTCTTCCAAATGCCCATAGTCCGCACACATCATCGATGCAGAGAATTTTATGTTCATACGCAAACACCCTTAAAATATGCAATCGTCTTAAGTAGCCCCTCGTCAAGCGCAATTTTAGGCTCCCAATTTAGCTTTTCTTTTGCAAGCGATATATCCGGTTTGCGTTGTTTGGGATCATCTTGCGGTAACGGCTCAAATACGATTTTCGATTTGCTTCCCGTCAATTTGATTACTTTTTCTGCAAGCTCAAGCATTGTAAATTCAGAAGGATTCCCGATATTACACGGTCCGGTAAATCCCGGTTCACTTTCCATAAGCCGCACCATACCGTCTACCAAGTCATCAACATAGCAAAAACTGCGTGTTTGTTGTCCGTTTCCGTAAATCGTAATCTTATCCCCTTTGATCGCCTGCACAATAAAGTTCGATACGACACGTCCGTCATTGATCTTCATATTCGGCCCATAGGTATTAAAAATACGGATCACTTTTATGTCAACCCCATTTTGCCTATGATAGTCAAAGCACAAGGTTTCAGCGACACGCTTACCCTCGTCATAGCAAGAACGTATACCGATTGGATTTACATTGCCCCAGTAGGACTCATCTTGCGGATGATGGGCATTGTCAGGGTCACCGTATACTTCGCTTGTGCTGGCTTGAAGCACACGAATTTTGAGACGTTTTGCAATCCCAAGCATATTCATTGTGCCAAGGATGTTTGTTTTGATCGTCTTGATGGGATCGTTTTGATAGTGCGGAGGACTCGCAGGACAAGCCAGGTTGTAAATTTTATCAACCTCGATATGCAAGGTGTCAATGATGTCATGACGAATAAATTCAAAATTTGGATTTTGGAACAATTCACGAATATTTGCTTTGCTGCCGGTGAAAAGATTGTCCGTGCAAATCACCTCGTTTCCCTCATGGAGCAATCGTTTACACAAATGCGAACCGATAAATCCGGCACCGCCTGTTACAAGTATTTTATCCATTTTCCACTCCTGTCTGATCGTATTTTATGCCGTATTTTAGCAAGCTTTGTGTTCTAGCCATTGTATCTCGCTAAGTATAAATCGCTTTTTCAGCGTGTTTGATGATTAAATTGTTTTGATTTGATATAAAATATAGGGAAGTCAGCATTTCTATAACATACCCCAATGCCCGTGCTTTTTTTATACTTGGTATGGTAAGTCTCTCCAAATAGTCGGTTATTCCAAACGCCCATTCACAATAATCCGCAAATACTTGTGACTTTGCGACTATTAAATTATATGCATAATGATACCTTCCGCTTAAACACTCCATATAACAATCATAATGATTCGGGTGCAAAGTCTTTAATGCCGACTGTAAGGCTTTAACAAGCTCTTTGTCAACAAAGCGATTCAGTTGTGCTTGCACATTGGGACAACACATATAAGGGAAAGGCAAAATAACATCAATATTGTCCTGTAGCATATCAGGGCTAATCAACAAATGCCGCCTATAATGTTCCAGCCCTATCCAAGAAGATTTTGCGTTTTTCCATGCCCAGTACATCGCACTCGTTTCGCAGTATTTCCTGTTCTTGCTTGATATGTTCTTACCGGCATTATCAAGTTGCTCACAGATACGAATATCCGTAAGTTCTGCTCCTGCCTGAATCGGAATTTCCCAAGGTTTAAGTTTGGGTGCATTTTGCAAGGGCATATCAAGATGATTCCGTATTTCGTACAACGTAAAGTCCACATCATTAAAGCCTGTATCATTGCTGATTTTAGCATCTGCCAAGGGAAATTTGCCAATGCCTGCGTAATAGTTTGACATCAGCAAATGTTCCTCATGTGCAGTCAGTTTGACTGTGTGATGAAATCCGCTTTTGTGCAAGGTATCGGCAATTTCATCTTGCAACACCTCTGTTACTGCTATAATAATCAACGTATCACTTGAAAGAGTATCCGGTGTTTGTACAGGTATGCCGTCAATTGCACCGGGATTGCCGGAAAGACTACTCACCACAAAGCATTCCGGTAAACGCTTGCAGAAATGCTTTATCGCCGTATATGCACCATATGCCACAACTTGTGCACCATAAAAGGCAAATTTAGAATATTGCAAAATGATATCGGTTATCATGTTACTCCTTTGGTTTATTCAGCGTGCGTATGTATTGTCTGAATCCGTGGAAGACGGTGGTTGTTTTCCCAATAACTCCTCCTCAAATCCATTCGGGTGGGTTTTGTGCCACGCCCAAGCATCGGATATAATTGTATGCAAATTGCTGTGTTCCGGATTCCAACCCAGAATGTTCCTCGCTTTGTCAAACGCCGCAACAAGTGTCGCCGGGTCTCCCTCTCTCCTGTCATCTTTACGGTATTTTATGTCAATTCCCGTAATTTCACGTGCGGTATTGATCAGCTCAAATACGCTTGAGCCTACTCCTGTTCCAAGATTAAAACAGTCTGTCACACCGCCACATTCAAGATAACGCAAGGCTTGCAAATGGGCAACAGCAAGGTCAAGTACGTGAATGTAATCGCGAACACAGCTTCCGTCCTTCGTCTGATAGTCGGTTCCGAACACTTTCAACTTGCCCTCATTCCGTAACGCTTCCCGTAACACAAGCGGTATTAAATGCGTTTCAAGTTTGTGGTCTTCACCGATACTGCCGTCCGGCATTGCCCCGGCGGCGTTGAAATAACGGAGTGCCACCGATTTTATGCCGTATGCGTCATCACAACGTTGTAACAACTTTTCAACTGCCAACTTCGATTCGCCATATGGATTACAGGGATTTTGCGGCACATCTTCCGTAATCGGAACAGGCACATTTTCTCCGTAAGTTGCACAGGTAGAAGAAAACACGATGCGTTTTACTCCGGTACGGCACATAGCATCAAGCAAACTTGCCGTCCCTGCGATATTATTTTGATAATACTCTATCGGCTTGTGCATACTGACACCAACCAAGGCAAACGCAGCAAAATGCAGTACGCTATCTACTTGGTACTTACGGATTGTATCCGCCAGTAATGCCGTATCCGACAGCTCGCCTACTTCTAAGGGAAAGCCCCGGACGGCTTGTCTATGTCCCTCGGACAGATTATCGTAAACGATACAATTGTAGCCTGTATCCCGCAGTACCCGTAAACAATGTGAGCCGATATAACCTGCACCACCGCAAATAAGTAAATTGTTCATAAAAGTCACCTGATTTTGAGTTTACCAATACGAATAACGTCATACGACGAATTTGGGTCGGGAACGCAATGCGTATTAATAAACAGTTTATGTTTTCTGCTAATCGTTAAATCACAATCGCCATTTTCAATATGCTTACGCAAATTTTTTATCTCGTCGATCACTTGCATAAGCCTGTTGTGTTGCGGATGCTCCTCATAAAACGGATTGATTTTGTAATACATCTCTTCTGACATACCACGCCAATTAACCAATCTCGAAAAGGTTACTACATCCGCATCAAATTTTATTGCCATTTTTATAATATCGACAAGTTCGTCAATATTGTCTGTTTGAACCACCACATGAAATTCAAATAGATCTATTGCGTTCGCATTTCGCAATTGTTGAATAAAGGCAAGGTTTTGCAAAACAATATCCCATTTGGCAGGACAGCGCAACTGCTCAAACAATTCCTTTGACGAAGCATCAATGGATGCCGCCACATGCTTTATGACCTCACGCCCGCTCCCAAGTGCTTTCCAAGCTTCTGCATGAAATGAGAAAACGTTTGTACGTAACTCAACCGCAAGTTCCGGATATTCCGCACTTGACATCGATTGCAACACGTACTTGCTGTGCGGAGAAATAATAGCTTCCCCACAGCCGGACAAGGTCAAGTGCTTTGTGTTTTTCAGCAAAGGGCGTAGATTCTTTTCAAAAAGAGTATTAAGTCTTGTATTTTGTTTTACATTATTTGTCTTAAACTCAAGTCTACAAGACGGGCAATGCAGATTACAATGAAAATCATAGGATAAATGCAATTCTTCAATCGGAGGTATTGATGTTAAATCACCGTCAAGCATTCTTTTGATTTTGGCATTATTACATTCGGATTTCTTTGGCAACCAACCTGCCGCTATATTCGGACATTGGTTTTTCTGGCAATATCTGAACGAACCATCCAGTATGCTTCGTCTAAATTCAACCCACTCTTCGCTACCCCAAAATTCTCCCGAAGGATTCGCTGCACATTGAAGTGTCCTAAAACAAGGCAAAAACTCAGCATCACCTGTATTATTATCAAATCCGGAACACAACACAAAGTTAAGTCCTGACCAACAAAATCGTTCCCTTAAGTCATAATCCGGCAATACTTCACTTACTAAAATCCCATTTTCTTTGCAACTAGCCGCAATATGACAAAATGTTTCACTTGCAAGCAAGGCATTCGGTTCTTTTTTCATAGCCACTCTTACTAATGCCAAAGCTTCCTCAAAACGATTGCATTGTACTAGATAATAACATTCAACCGAAATTATCGGAACAGAATTCGGCGAAAGCGTTTTTAACAATTGAATTACATGAAGAGCTTTTGGAATATCACTGCAAATATATGCAAGCGTTTCTTTTAGTACAGCAAAAACAGCAAATTGGTCATACGGAACATCATCCCGCATTCTTATCGGTCGTTCCTTTGTTTTGATTCCGTTTGCTAGCACGTTTCTCAAAAACAGTTCCAATTTATATGAAAAATCAAATGCGTTGTCTAAGTTCGAACTGCAAAAATCGTATACCATATTGTCTATGTTTGTTTTCGTAATCGTTAGCAAGCTCAATAATCTCTCAGACAAATTCTTTGCCTTACCAGATACGTTCTCAAGATCAATTTGTACTGTTTCAAGCTTTTTGGGAATGACTGTGTAATTTACCGGCGAATGCTTACTATGTATTACCTCATACTGACCGACATAATCATAGAACAAGGTTCTCGTTTCGTCTGTTATGATTTCGTCAATAGTCGGAAAATATGCTATCGATTCCGAGATCATAATATAATCCCGATAGGAATACGTCATCTTATATCCCTTTGCCTCAAAAAGCGATATAACATCATTTCTCCTTGTGCGATCGTCAATGAATATTACAACATCCATAGTATGGTCAGCTGAATCAAAGTGCGGTTTCACAACCGGAATATTGTATAAGGAATCTATCGTTGCGTAGGCATCCCAAATTTCAACTATTTCAGTATGCCGCAACACGTAAGGTAAACATTCCTGTGCCCTATTCCCTGCTCCATATGCAATTACAGAAGAACTTGATTTCGCTTGCTCTCTTTCTAAATTTGCATATAAAGCTACGATAAAATTCTCAAAAGTGGCTGTGTTCCATGTGTCAGAAATGGAATGCACCGAATTTTGAAACAAAGAATACCAGTGCTTGCGTTCCTTACAGCTAAGAGAAATCGCTATTTTGTAAATGTCAATAGTTTTCATGTTTAGCACACCCCCGCAGAATATAGTTAGATGGTATAAATCTTTTGAACCTCAACACCCATTCCCAATAGGTATTCTTTCACCTCTTTGATGACTCCATAATCTGCTATTGCAATAATTATCGCATCAAAATCACAATCCGTCATTTTTGAAGGATGTTTAATGAGCGAATTTCCGATCTTATCCGCATTTTTATCACACCAAATTACAATATGGTGCTTATCGTGTGTTTTAACCAATTCATATATATGATGCCCGAAAAGTCCTGCACCATATATAGCGATTTTACTGCCGGGTACTAAAGTCGATTCCAACACGACTTTCAGCGAGCGTTCAATGTCGCATTCCAATACATTGTTATAAAAACGCTCCGGTCCATCGTAGAGAGTACCGGGGACTATATCCATTAATCCTAATTTGTTGAAATACTCTTTTTTATATAAATCCAACAATTCAAAATGCACCTTATAATTTCCAATCGAATATAACCACCACGCCATCGTTGCCAAAGTCCAATTTTGCAAACTGACTTTAACCTCTTCATAAAGTGAATGTGCAGCAAGATATTGATTTAATTCCATAAAAGCTAAAAAGATAGATTCTTTGTGCTTTTCAATCTTAGTCGTTTGAGCATCGTATCTATTCGTGCGATAAAACACTAATCTATCACGAATTACGCTGATACGCTTGGACAACACCAAGAGTAAATTCACAAAATATATGTCGTCAAGAATTGGTGTATCCAACTGAAATTTCAAATTGTAGTGAATTAATGTTTCTCGCAATATCAACTTATGCCAACACGCAGCATTCGATATTTGAAAAATAGTGTCGGGAATATCCTTATATGAAAAGACTTCGTTTTTAGGTAAATACTCATAATGTAATTCGGTATCCTTCGTCTTAATCTCGCCGGTAGTAAATGAAACCGCATAATTATCGCACATAACAAGGTCAGACTTCGTTTTTTCAGCATACGTGTACAATTTTTCAAGCATAGTTAAATCAAAATAATCGTCAGAATCAAGAAACATAACATATTTCCCCTGTGCTAAATCCAATCCCATATTTCGCGGGAGTGCAGCACTACCACTGGCAACATTGCGATTGATAAGGATAAGCCTATTATCCTTGTCAGAAAACTCTTTCAGAATATCGAAACTGCCATCGGTCGAACCATCATTAACGCATATTATTTCAATGTCCCGAAACGTCTGATTCACTATGGTATCCAAGCACTGTACCAAATACTCGGAAGTGTTGTACACCGGAATGACGATTGATATTTGCGGATCTGACATAAATAATCCCTCCATCAAGCATTAAAGATAGTAGTCTTCATTTTTACGTTTACTATATTTGAATTATTTTCTCAGGCGGTATATGATTGGAAATCAGCATCTCTTTCACTTGGTTTGATATTGCAATGTTCTCAATTGCGATGAATACATGGTCAAATTCCGTTGTATAGAGTTTATCAACGCTCTCCACCGGAAGCTCTAAACCTTGTTTTTCTGTGAAATTCTTATCAATCCAAAGTACAATATTGCACAGTTTTAACGTCGACATCCTACTGACATATTTCTTGCCGGCATTACCTGCACCGTATATCGCTATATTCCTATATTTACCGATCACACCGGATAGTTCTAGCAATTCTCTTGTATGACGCAGTTGCGCAGAATATACAATTTCTTCATAAAATACCGTCTGCCTTGCATATGACCAAAAATAATCAGAGAGACACTGCTCAGGGTAATCCCAAGGCTTTTCAACTCCGTCATAGTGAATAATAGCCGGATTGGCACAGGCTTCAAATTCCTCTCTACTGTTTGGGAGCAAAGAATTGTTGGCAGAAAACAAATACAACCACTCGTGATTCCATTTATGAGGTAAAAAATGTACTTTCCCTTCGCAAACTATATTCAGTGCACACTGATCCATAAAATACAAGTCTTGTCTATTGGACAACAATGAAAAACATTTCTGTGCAACACTATTGTTTATAAATTCCTTTGTATTTATAATGAGTATTCCTGCGTTAAAGAAACTATCTCTGTTTATGCCGAGGGTTTTCGTAATATGATTATATCCCCAAACATTCTTGTCATCATCATTATAACCTCGCACCGCTCCAAGAATATTAGTCCCAATATCTATATTGTACAAATCTGCAACATCAGCATTTACAACAATATCCGAGTCCAAATATAACACTTTTTCAAACTGTGGTAAAACATTCGGTATGACTAGCCTATATGCCGATGCGATCGTTAAGTGGTTGTATTCCGATACTTTTAGATTGGTAATTTGCTCGTGAATGCAACAACAAACCACTTTAACATGATCTGTTGATAACCGTTCCAGTTTATAAATGCTCAAGCCCGACAACTTGTCAAAAAACACGAATACTTCGTAAGTATTGCTTCGACTTGCGTTTTTTATTAAAGAGGAAATTGCGACCCCGCAGTAAGGCACATAGTTTTCGTCCGTAGCAAATACGACAGGTATAATTTGTTTGTTCATGTTATCCCTCCTTGGATAATTTCCCATTGATTCCGCAACATGGCGGCATCCTCAATATTAAAATGGTCATACATAATGTTCACGAAAATCTGTTTATTGAACGCATAATTTAACAATCTAACTGTCATCTCAAACATCCCATCTGAAAGTCGCTTATCGGCGTTATAGACATTACAGCTCAACCACAAGTTTGCACCTATGCTCTCCACAAAATCAACAACGCCGCCCATTTCTTCGAAATTTTCATATATTCCGTCTAAAACAATTAACTTTATGTTGATTTGACGTTTATCAACCGCCGCTTCAGAATAGCGTTTTATGTTTTCCAGTACTTTCGGCAAGCAGTCAACGCCCTTTATTTCTGCAAACTTCTCCCGGATAGTAGAGTCCAGCGTGGTGACATAGGCGGATTGTCCATCACGCAACTGTTCTGCCGCAGCTTCACAATATACCGCCGAATTTGAATAAATATCAGCATTCCAGGCATACTTTTTTAATACATCAAACAACTTGTCACGGAACGGTGCAACCGCAATATCACCGCCGCTTACATATACTCTGAACTTGTGATCAGGATACAACGAATGTGCTGTTTCAAGCATTGCAATCACTTCACGTCCGCGCTCCTCATAGGTGGCTTGTTCCGGCTTCGGAAATGAGGAACAATAGATACACTTTGTATTGCAAAAGTCAGCATTATCTTTTGAGCTAATATTTAATTCCTCAACAACGGGGGCAATATCATAAATTCCAAAAATAAGGTTTGGGCAACCATCACAAATAGATGGTCTGTTGTTTCTCCAGTCGTCAATTACTGCCTTGCTTTTCTCTTCAAAATAGCGAAAATTCAAACGGTAGTCCGAGTTTATCTCAAATTCAAAGTTGTCCCTGTAAACGGGTACGCAGCAACAGCCTATCTTGTTATACGTGATAAAACAACGTCCCATAGACGGGCAACCTTTGCGATATTCCACCGGCTCGAAAAACTTTATCGCTGCCAAAGGTACCCCCCCCCATTTTGCCAAATAGGCTGCAATACTCTCCCATTTTTCAGACGTTGGAGTGACATATAGTTCAAAATCAGGATACTTTAAGATAGCTTCCTCAAGAGGTAAAATGTCTATCTCGCTTGATTGAAATTTACTGTAGTGCTTTGTCTTATCCGCATCGGCAAAACACACGGGTATCATGCCAAGGTCTGTCCAAGCAGAAAAGTTATCTTCGGCATTTTTGCCTGCTCCGTAAAAAATAGTTTGTTTCATTCGTAATACCATCCTAATTCCAGATATAACATTTCACCGTATACCCAAGTTTTTCAAATTGAACCCGTACTGTTTCACGTATTTGCTCATCCCAAATTGTGATAATGAGCGTTTTTTTGATTCCCGAAGACGAATAATCCGGAACTGTAACTCTGTGTCCACATATTTCGCCGATTTTATCGGCTGCTATATCCCAAATCGGAGCTTCAAATACAATATCATTTTGCTTGCAATATTCTAAACAATCCGCCATATTACGTCCGGCACCATAATAAATGGTTTGCCCGAACAGATGTGAAACAAAAAGTTCTGTCCGCATATTTTCCCAGCAATGCCATTCGATTTTTCCTGACACATAATAGTGCATATTTAATCTCAAAGCTTCTCTAAAAACACTTAATTCTTTCAAGGCATAATGTTCGTTCAAAAGTGTCGCAATCGCACTTGTGCGTACGTTGCGCGGGTCGATTTCCCATGGGAGAACGAGGCTTTCAAACACATTTTGAATGTATTTACGTGTGTCCGCAGATACCTGAAACGCTCCAATATTTGAAAACCGGCTGTTCAGTTGAATGCGTTCCGCCACGACAGCCCCAAACAACTGCCTGCAAGCAAATGCGTAAGGTGGAATATACAGTGCAAATAACGTAATATCGTGTAACACTACAATTGCACCGTCACGAAGATACGGCAACACGCACAAAAAATTCAGCAACTCAATTGGATGCAGGTGAGCTGTATCAAGCACCAAAAAATCATAGCCGTCCTTGGAATTATCCAATCCGGCAATCACTTCGCTCGGATCTTTTCCGGTCACAAGTGTCCACTTATCAAGCGGCAAGTCAGGATGTGTAAATGCGAATTTACCAATTGGTTCATCGGATATTACTCCACGCTTTGTATTCTTTTTTTCGTCTATGATTTCATTGTAAAACGCAAACTCCGCCAAATCAATAGACGTAAGCTTCGCCTCCGGCGTATTTCGAATATTATGAAGAATTTGTGCACTACCCTCGCCGAAATTAACGCCAAGTTCAAGTACGTTGGTGGGCTTGTAATACGCAAGCAAGCCATTTAGAAAATAGCGTTCATCCGGCGACATCATTGGGTGTTCACTGATCCTTGGATTCAAGCTTTCTACGATTTCTTTTTGATATTCCTCCGGCGGAATCGGCAATTCACTAATTTTAATCATGAGTTCCTCCTAAATTTCCATACAAAGCACTTGTCTCTGCTTAATGTCCTTGGTTGGTTCGGGTATTTTCGCCAGTATCTCTTGCTCAAATCCGTCAATAATATCGTCAGGATGAGCCGAATAACTCCACCGAGGGCATGTTTGGCAAACCGACAGATTATGTGTAAGTGCATTCCTCCACATATCTTTTGTCTCGTCCGCCTCCCACATCTTGCGTAATGTCATATTGTTCAAATGAAAACCTTCATACGTTATGCCATCCGGATAGGCAAAAGTTACTCTTCCATCTTGCAAGACATACAAGCGATAAAATAACGGCGAACAAACGTTCAACTGCTTAAAACTATGCCCAAATCTATTCTTCCCTTCGTCTGCTAAAACAGTTTCACTATAATCAACACCGTCAAACTGAGGGTAAATATGCTCAATATCAACATAATCACAAATAGAACTGAATTTCTCGTAGAATAGTTTCTCATCGTTTTCTAAAAGTGCAGTATCGCCTATCTTCGCTTTTAAGAGGCACTTATTCTTGTGTTCGGAAAAGTATACGATGTTGTCATAAAAGACATCCCAATCCATCTTTACACCGCAAATCTTTTTATAGCTTTCAACTGACATCCCCTGTAGCGATATTTTGCAAATGTCAAGCCCGGCATCAATTAACGCATCGCTTGTTTCATGCGTCAACAATAGCCCGTTTGTGATCAAAAGAATCTTCTCGACTCGCCCGGTATCTTTCACTCGCTTTACCATTTCCGGAAGGCGTTTATTAACGAGCGGTTCACCCAATCCGGAAAACACAACCGACTTAATGGGGTCTTCAAATTCATGAATCGAGCTGACAACTCGTTCGAATGCGTCCCAAGACATATCTTTTTGATGATACCCTCGCCGATTTATTTCACTCCCGTCCATCGCATGAATGCAGTAGTTGCAACGAATATTACAGCGAAAAGTGGCTTCAACAGAGATGTGATATGGGGTTCTAATGGGAAGAACATCGGATAATTTCACCCTGTTTAAGTCATAGACATATTGTTTCGAAATCATTTTCACATCTCCGATTTTCTGATTTCCACCAACTCTTGTGGTGTTAATTGTTCGCCGGGTGTAAAGCGTGGGCAATCCGCATCGTTTCCGTTACAATACTCACACAAATCCACACTGCCTTTTTGCCTTGCACTTATCAACTTTTCACGTTTGAACGAGACCGTCTCATTGTGGTTTTCTAAATCAATGGAACTGTCCCGGCATCTATCGAATGCGGCTTTTTCGTCCACCTGCATAAAAACGCCTTCCATGCCACACGCAAATAGTTTACCGTCCACTAAATTGATATATTGATTGATACGAGGACATACGCCATGTCTTTCATGTTTTGTCTTAAAGTCACCAAAATCTACCCAACCGTCCATATATGGAGTTGCACTGCGATAATCTCTCGCTTGATACTCGATATTGTTGTTTTCAAGAAGCGTCACAATTTCGGAAAGTCTGTTTTTTACCGGATAATCGGCTAACAGCCAATTGCATTTTGTTATTGCCGAGGCCTGTATCAAGTCTTCGTTCGGCAAAATTGTTGCATTGGTAACAATTCGTAAACTGCCGATTCGGTTCCTGTAATTGTTCAGGTAAAGCAAGATTTCCGTGAGGTCTGAATTGATTAAGGGTTCCCCCCCCCCCAAGCTCAACTTTATGACATAATCAGCTATTTCAAATACTTCATCAAGCCAAGCTTTTAATTGCGGAAACCGAAACATCTTCCCCTTTATATAGGATGTTTTCTGCACACAGAGTTTACAATGCAAGTTACACTCTGTCGTGGTGATTACAGCCAAGCCGGGAATAATAAATGCACCGTCCTCTGCATATCCTAAGCTAATTCGGTCAACCGGCAATTTTTGTAATTCATCTAGTTGTATCATAAAATATACTCCTTTATCCATTCTTTTTCAAAATCACGTGTCCATTCTGCGGACAAAAATCGTTCTCGATTATATTTCAATTCTGCGGTCATATCCACAAGTTGTGAGGAACAATTCGCCAACGAAAATCTGTTGATTTTCTCGACCATAGAAATCATATACGACCATTCACTCCATACCACAAGTTCTGCAAGTGACGAGAATTTTACACTAATATATTCCGTACGTTTTCGATAGGCTGTGAGATATTCACTCAACCATTCCGGTGTTAATTTCGAAAAGTCAAGCGTAGCACTACTGTTGTTCGCCATATGGCGGCGAACAATATATTTCGGCTCGCCTTTCGCTGCAACCGCAATCGGTTGTTCGCCTGTTGCGGAAAAAAACTTATACATTGTGTGAATGTCATCATATTGCCCATTTTCTGGATACCGAATTGCACTGATTGCCGGCGTTCGCCTGAACAATTTTGTTGGATTTCCATTGTTAAAATATCTGCGGAGTAAAAAATTTGTAATTGCCTGTTCCCTTTTGCAAAGTATCGTTTCGTCAAAAACATACTTCGGTGTAATTTCTCCCTTGGTGTCGTAATACGAACCGCATACGGTGATGTCAGCATTGTATGTTTCCGCTAAATTATGCAGGAAACTCAAATAATCCGCTTCGCAGTAGTCATCATCATCAACAAACGTAAAATATTCGCCGCTTATGTTTTCCAAGCCCAAATTACGTCCCGCACCGATTTTACTGTCTGTGCGTTTGAATAATCGTATCCGCTCATCTTTCTTCTCATACTCTCGCAACACTTCCGACGTGCCATCGCTTGCATTGTTGTCGATGATAAGCAGTTCAAAGTCACGATATGTCTGTTTCAGAACACTTTCAATCGCATATCTTATATAATTTGCTCGATTATATGCCAACATGATCACAGAAATCATCCGATTATCGCTCCGTCATCTCCGCCTTCAAAGTAAGTTTTGATTTTCTGGTGCCAATCTCTATAAAATTTTCGATAAGCAATAACCTGTGAAATATATTCCTCCATAAGAATATCTTCCAGTTTATGATAAAATTCCGTTAACTCCTGCCTTGTACGATGTTTCATCAACTTATCAGACATACTGAAAACAAATGTAACGATATACTGTGCAAGCGGGTATGCGTACTGCTTTGCATTCAAATTCAGCTGCTTGTACCTATCTCTCGTTTCACGCAACCACTCGTTTATCATCCAGTCAAACCACGTAAGCATATACTTCCAATCAGAAGACTTGCTTCCTCCCACAACGGAAGCAGTACGAAGCGTAAGTGTATAGTAGGTATTGCGTGTAAATATCACACATTTGCTTGCCTTAAGCATTTCAAAACTCATTTTTTTATCTGTGGTTAAGCCATTCGGACAACTCCACGAGGCGTGAAAAGCATTTAGATAAATTTCCGATTTTACGAGTACACTCCAAGCGGCTTCCGGCATCCTTGTTTCACAAAAAGCAAGCCATTTCTCTTTCTCACTTCTTGCGATGATCTCGCTTGATAGTATCGGATACCACAAAAATCTAACATTTTGGTGGTTGTTTTCCTCATATACGGATGACTGAATGCACACCATATCGGCAAATTGTTCTACCACATTGGTATATGTGTATTTGAGATAATCTCTTGCATAAAAATCATCCGAATCCAAGCAGCACATATATTCTGTAGTAACCCGTTTCTTTATTTCTTGAAATAATGCTTCTCTAAAGTGTGTCGCATCTCTGCCGAGTTGCCGCTCGACTTCAACATTTATTTCGGTGCGATATACTTTAATTCGTTTATCTAGCTCCGCATATTCGCTTATTATCCTACTCGTAGTTCCGTCATTACTTCCGTGGTCTACAATGAAATACATGAACTCTCGAAACGATTGATTGAGAACACTTTCAATCGAACGCCTGAGATAGTGTTCCGGCGTATTGTATATAAGCGAAAACACCGTTATCGGGGGATTCTGCGTCATAGTTTTCATATATGATAACTGTGACGGCGTATGTTGCTCCAAATCAGGCAGTTTTATTTCAAAGCAAGTCTTATCAAACTCCAATTTGTAAATCTTATCCTCCGGGAAATCTGCCATGAGCAGGAACTCCTCTACAAACTCACTGTTGCCGTAGGGAGTAATGATAATCACTTCATTGTCATAGTCCGCCTTCATTCTCCGTGGTGAAACGATGTCAATAAAGTAAGGTTTATCGTTTTGTATGTCCTTATGTGCATCAACAAAGCACTTGATCGGTACGCCAATTCGCAGCAAATGCTGCGCACAAAGGCAACCGTTGTTACCCGCACCATAGATGATAACAGGCGTGCCTGTATCAAATCTGTTCAAAAAAGCATCTAATTTCTCGGCGTTGATCAAATCTTGTGCGTATTCATAATGATTCATAAAAAATACCTACAGTCTTCCCACACAATGTGAGGATAAATTTTATTGATACCCTTAAATTCTCTCCATATTGTTACTAGTGCAACGACAGAACATATACTGCAAACGTCCTCTTTTGTCGGGCAATAATGCAAGGGAAACTTATAATATTCTTTGAATTTGTCATTGGCGACAGGGTCATAAACATAAATGTTTTGATACCCAAAGACAAGTAACTGTTCTATTATTTTTGCGGCAGGACTGTACCTAACATCATCTGAATTTGGCTTAAAGGACAGACCGAGTATGCCAATCTTATCGGTCTTATCTTTTGTCTTTCGTATAATTTTCTCTGCGGTCAAGCGAGGCATACTCTCATTTAACGTAACAACCTCTTGAAGGATGTTTGCCTCAAACCCATTGCTTTTTGCACTCTGAATCAGCGCAGTTGTATCTTTTGGCAAACAATATCCGCCATAACCGCAGCCGGGATAGATATAACTGTTAATTCCTGCACCTGATAAACGGTTATCTTCGTGCAATATTTTGAACGCTTCACCAAGCGACACATCTCCTGCCGCAACAGCGATTCCTGCCATTTCATTTGAAAAACTAATTAAATTTGCCAAAAGGCTATTCGAAAGATACTTGATAAATTCCGCTGTATTGGGGGTGACAAAATGCATCGGTGCATCAAATGGTGCATATAGTTCGCTCAAAAGTGTTCGGGCAATAACTCTTCCCTCATCTATACCGCACACAATGCGATCGGGTTTGGTAAAATCCGACCAACACCAACCCTCTCGTAAAAATTCCGGGTTTACGGCAACCGAAGCTTTCAGTCCATGTGTCCTGACATAGGGGATAATCTCTTTTTGGGTGGTTCCCGGCGGAACCGTTGATTTGATAACTAATAAGCCTTCTGCGTTCACCTTGTCTGCTATGCTGTCAATGCCCGATTTCAAATCATTTAAGTCGGCTCTGCCGCTTTCGTCACAAGGCGTACCAACACACAAAAATACAATATCTGCTTTTGCAGTAAATTCATCCATATTTTCTACAACTTTGAAGTTTGCTCCAAGGTTTCTCCCGAGTGCTTCCGGCAAACCGGGTTCTACAAACGGCACTTCTCCACTGTGAATTTTATCGGAATGTGTACGGTTACTATCGTAGCCAAACACTTGAAATCCCTTGTCGGCAAAACCAAGTGCTGTTGTCAAACCTACAAATCCAAGACCGACAATAAGAATTGTCATCAAGTCACGTCCTTTCCTACATTACGCAATATAAAACAGTATCATCATTAACGGAACTGTAATGCCGTATGAAGAGTCTGTATTGCGGCACAATACTTTTAATATATTCCGCAATTTCATAATAATCGTTTGGTTTGTGATAGATTGAGATTGCTAATTTCGGACGACATCGCAGTATTGTTTCTTTCGCCCCGATCAACGCTTCCAACTCGGCACCCTCCAAATCCATCTTGATAAATGTGATGTATTCCTCTTTCACAACATTATCTATCGTTTTGGTATTAACAGCAATTGTGCCGTTTTCGTCCTTTCTTGATGCCCCACCCCAAGAACGAAACCGCAAGCTTGTCTCTTCTTTCCACCACGCCAATTCCTCAATCTCGACATTGGTAAATCCTGCTTTCTTCGCATTTTTGTGCACAAGCTTTACATTCGTTGGGTCTGGTTCATACGCATATATCTTTTTGACATTCGGATTTAGTTTCAGCAACCTCGCAGATGTGGAAAAATCGAAACAACCACCATCCACAAACACTTCATCAGGAACCAACTGAATAATATCCGAATCAAAATATTGATTCTCTTCATCAATAACAAAGGGGCAAAGAATTTTCTCCCAGTCAACGCCAAGTTTTTGCAGTTCCTTTATGATTTCACGTTGGAAACCCGGAACAAGTACTGCTATGACAATATAATCAAATGCAGGAAAATCCTTCAAACTTGTTGGCGGGTGCTGTGCAGTTGCTGCATTGTTATCATATATGGCAGTAATATTGCAAGTATTATGGATTGATGCCAAAAGTGCCTTGCCTGTCCTGCCATACCCATAAATAATACACTTGTCTGTTTCTAAAATATTTCTAATCTTTTCAAGCGGGCAGTAACATTCATTTGTCCCAAAAAAATATTGCTCAAAATGAGATGTGGCGTGTGTTTCACTAAAGTCATCGTAATGCAAGGCTGTAAACTCTTTTCTTGCAAGAAAGATCCGACGTGACAAGTCATCTTGCAGTTGATCAAAGATAACTCGTTCACGATCAGAGAGACTTGCTTGCTTAGTCCGTTCATTTGTCCCACACTTTCCAAGCCGCCTTGCCATCATTCCATAATGCCTCCAAATTCATTTTATCGCGTTGCGTATCCATACATTTCCAAAACCCAAAATGTTTATAAACACAGAGTTTGCCATCAACAGCTAATTGCGGCAATGTTGTTCGCTCAAAATTCGTATCATCTCCACCAATCAGCTGAAATATCTCAGGCTCGCAAACCATAAATCCACCATTGATCCAACCGCCCTCTTCTATGTCTTTTTCCCGGAATGCCGTGACTGTGTTATTTTCAATATCAAGCAAGCCGAAACGCCCGGCAAGCTGAACCCCTGTCAATGTAACTGTCTTTTTGCTTTCGCTATGCAATTTTAGAACGGAGTGTAAATCAACATTACTCACACCATCACCATAGGTAAGCATAAAAGTTTCATTGCCGATATATCGTTGAATCCGTTTTACTCTGCCGCCTGTTTGAACATCCTTGCCCGTATCCACAAGAGTGACTTTCCATGGCTCTGACTGATTGCTGTGAACTTCCATACTTCCTTGTCCGTCTTTTGTAAAATCAAAAGTTACATCAGACGTATGTATATAATAGTCGGCGAAATATTCCTTAATTAGATAGGCTTTATAACCGCAACATATTACAAACTCATGAAAGCCAAATGTCGAATAGTATTTCATAATATGCCAGAGTATCGGTTTTTCATCTATTTCGACCATTGGTTTTGGTTTTAGATACGATTCCTCACTGATACGTGTGCCGTATCCGCCTGCAAGAATCACTACTTTCAATTTCGCCTCTCCCTCTTACTGTTGAAATGGCTCATTACACTAATTACCATGCTCGTTTTTTATATATTCATATATTGGTCTGCCGGTATCGCCTTGTACTGTTCCGGTAACATTGCAAGCTTCAATTCCACCTAAAACCACATCCAGATATTCATCTAAACTACACTCGACATTTTCTGTAAAAAATAATGCTCCGGTATTTTTATAAAGACGTAAGCGTTCTCTGTACAATTGCATTTTTTCTTCTTCGGAACTTGAAAAATCAGCTTTACGATACGCTCCATCCAAATCACTTAATACATAAATATTGTTTTTATCGGTTGTAAGATATAATTTTTCCTCACAATTTGCCAAGGACACAATGTGTTCTTCGGCGGAAATCATCTCCGTTAGTTCGCCGGCAATCGTTATATCCCCTGAATTTGTGTCTATCTTTAATAGAGATTGTTTATCGTTTACCGTATTCGCAAAAATAAATCCACACAAGATTGCGAAAAATTGCCACTTAGGAGCTTCACCAATCTCATCGGGATAGTGGTTAAATACTCGGTGTTCTGAGGTTTTTGGATTCCAACGTGTAATATCATAACGATCGGAAAACAACCAAACGTTTTCGCCGTCAAACTGAATCACTGGATTGCCAAATTTTCGATCGCTTAATAGGATTATCTTGCTTTTACATATTTCCATATCAAATTCGACCAAAAGATCTGCCCATCTGCAAGCCATATAAATCTTTGAACCAAGCTGACGTGACATACTAAACGCATACGAAGTGCGGTTGCCGTATTTTTTTGAGATTTGTATAAGTTCTTTAACAAAATCGTTATAGTAAAAAACGGCTTTCGTTTTCAAATCCACTCGAACGATAGCGGGATAAGAACTCGGTGTAAGAAATAAGGAATCCCCATAGCTGATCATATTTTGGAATTTGGGACTGTTTGAATCATTTAATTTACTTCCCCACTTTTTAATGCTCCTATTTTCATCGTCATCAAGCAGTTCCGTTGTTTTATCCTCTAAAGCAATGTAATCAAAGGTTTTCGTGATTTCATCGTATATCGCAAAGTGATTCCCTTGTACATACCAACGGGGAGCAAAGTATAATTTTGTTCCTATCTTTGATGTTACATACGAAAAAGGCAATATCGCAAAATCGCTGTTGTAGACAGGATAATTGCAGAAGTGACTATGCATTAAGTTTTTTGTATCAACAAGGGATATTGCCACAATTAAGGAATCATAGAGCGTTATACAAAGCAACCCGTCATAAGCGGAACTTGCAGGAACCAATAGTTGCCTGTAATCGTGCTTTTTAGGCACGTCCATCTTTACATCTTGCAGCATCATTCCTTTTCCGGTAACTTCATACAATGCTACCAAGGAACTCCAATCCCCATAATACCCATCGCTCCAAGCAATCGCTCTGTGTAGGTCGGCACTTTCATCATAAATGCCAAAGCCCTCGCACCTATAAGCTTCAACAATCTTTTTATACTCATCAGGCAACTCGGGTCGCATACCGGAAAATGCAGCCAACATCAGAGGATGGGGACGCCACCACAGTACCACATCCTCACGCTCACGGAATGTTTCAAGCACAGAGCGTAATTTCTTCAAATACTGCTCGCTGTACTGCAAAATTGCTGCGACTGTCGTGTTGTAGAGAATGACTTTCTTCCTTGTTCCGTTGGGTCTTTCCATTAATTTCATCCATTCATCGGGAAGCATAAAGTCCTCACGCTTGGAATAGATTACTTTATCAAACTTTGGACTTCCCAGTGCGATGAATTTATCCTCCGGCTTACCAAATCGGTCGCCTACACCGCCGAACTGCTCCTTATACACACGTACATACGTATCACGAACTTTTTCGGACTGCACAATCACCTTATGGGCAAATACACAAGCAAGAACTTCTGCCAAATGTTCCGGAACATCGTCCACAACGACAAAATAGGGGCAATAGACAAGCAAGTCTGTCAAACCCCGCAAACGTTTAC
This sequence comes from Clostridia bacterium, assembly GCA_026000755.1. Taxonomy (GTDB): domain Bacteria; phylum Bacillota; class Clostridia; order Lachnospirales; family Lachnospiraceae; genus BNZC01. Next base: position 48,874 of record BNZC01000004.1, on the reverse strand, counting down.
AGTAAAAATCAGGATGAACGGTGGTCATACGATTTCCCCCATCATAGGGGTTAAAGGTAAAGATCACATCGGGATGTCTGACCTCAATATCATATGTCTGCCAGTCGGTACACTCTATGTTGTCAGCATAATATTCTTCGCCCTCATAGTGCATGGTTCCAAGTGTTCCGTCAGGCTTACGGTCGTAGTAGGGGATGGGAATCCAATAGGCATCACAGGCAGGATCTGCTTTTGCGGCAAGGTATATACTTTCAATCGAATCACTCATTGCCGCTTTGTAACTAAGAAATACGACTTCTAGCATCTGCTGCTGTTGTTGGTATTTTTTCATCGAACACTCCACGCCATCAATTATAATAAAATACGGTACTTGGCTTTCCCTGTAACACGGGATTCCTGCTTCAACGAAGGTGGCGGCAAGCCGTCTTACACATTCTCTACAGGCGTTAGGTTTCGGACTGCCCGCCCGTACCGTGTAGCTATTGTTGTGCTATAAATATCAGAAATTACCCGGATTCCATAGGGGCTTACTGAGAATGTCGCTGTCTGTATCCTGTGTCCCGGGAACTTCCACAAGAGTCTTGCCATACCAGTTGCATTTGTATTTCAGCATCTTTACAAATTCGCCCCATGACGTATCCCATAGGTGGTAGGTAAAATGGGACTTTTCCCTCATTTTTTCCAATTCTGCCTTGCGGATACAAATCAGGTCATGGTCACGTACCAACTGCGTACTCAGTTTCTGGAGCATGTCGGTCTTTTGGTTTTTCACTCGCTCATGGGCTTTCGCCAAAGTCACTCTTGCCTTTTCGTAGTTTGCACTGCCCCTTGGTTTTCGTGACAGGTGCCGATGCAGGCGTGAAATCTTCTTTTGTGTCATTTCTGAGGATACCGTCAAACTCTGTGTTCCAACATGCAGTGTAATCTCTTTCCCCGTCTGTGGAAATGCCTCCTGCTCTATATCCGTGCAACAAACCGAAACAAAATATTTGCCGCTTGGAACCTGAAACACATTTGCGGAAAGGATTCTGCCGGAGATGGGTTTTGACACCCGGCACGCCACAAATCCCAATTTCGGCAGTTTTATTGTTTTCTCTAATACTGCAATACTGGGAACACCGTTTCTGCCAATCTGGGCTTGACTCATATAGGACTGCCGTGTTTCTCCTTTTTTCTTGAAACGCGGGAAGCCCGGTTGGGCATTCTTTTCTCGCGTTCTGCGATAAAACTGCGAAAAAGCAAAATTCATGTCTTTTAAGGCATTTTGTAAGGAATGAGAATCTGCTTCCTTGAGCCACGCATAACCCTCTGTTTTTTTCAGCACAGTCAAGTCTTTGCTGGCTTCATAGTAAGTGTAAATACCCTTACCCGCATTATACTTCTCCATGCGTTTGCTTAGAAAATAGTTGTAGACAAAGCGAACACAACCAAAGTTTTTCCTGATCTGTTCTTCTTGTGCCTTGTTGGGATATATGCGAAAATTAAAGCGTTTCTCCATAATCCGGCGTACCTGCCTGTCTGTTTTCCTTGCCGTAAGTTAGTGCGGTTTCGACACTATCCATTATATATATATATATATATTGTCAAGGAAAACTTTGCCGGGGAGGTTGAAGAGGTTTGTACCAAATCATAAATATCCCAACTAAAATAAAATCCAAATCTTTTCGTACAAATCCCATATAGAAAAGAGATTTGCTTGATAAGGTTTGGATTTTATTTGGTATAATCTTCTAGGTAATTGCGAAACGCAAGGAAATAATAATATTACAGGAAGTAAAGAACACTTCCTATAATCAGATTTACGGGGCAAAGAACGCCCCTCTTACCGAAACTGCGTTTCGATAAGCATTTTTTATCGAAAGTTCGTACCGAACTTCCGATAAGCTATATTATAGGCATTAAATTCTTTCTCTTTCCTTGAGCCGCCACACTTTCGTCCTTGAGAAGTTCGGATTATAATAAGGATCACCCTTTTCTATAACCCCTCCCCATTTTTCCCGCATATAGGTCACATCTCGTTCCAAACGTGCCTTTGCTGACCCTTGCTCATCTCGCCCCCGGCTTTTGGACTCGTAATGGAACAGCTGTGCCTGGGGTGTCATGATATTCAAATAGCCACATTCATGCAATTTTAAGCAAAAATCCACATCGTTGTAGGCTACAGGTAATGCTTCTTCAAAACCGCCCACTTGTTCAAAGACCGTTCGTTTCACCATCATGCAGGCTCCTGTCACCGCCGTGACATCCTGAACATAACACAAACGCCCCATATAGCCCCTAACATCCAGTTCATCTTGATAGGCATCGGCGGCGATCACTCCCCCCAACCCAAGGAAAATCCCACCATGCTGAATCCAACCATTTGCAAAGAACAGCTTTGCACCCACTGCGCCCACGTCACTTCTTTGGGCATACATCAGCAATTCTTGAATCCAGTCAGGGCTTATGATCTCGGTATCATTGTTGAGGAATAGGATGTATTCTCCACTGCACCTGGATACTCCAAAGTTATTGAGTGCAGAGTAGTTAAAGGTGTATGTTAATTTCTCCTGAACCTGTTCTTGTGATTTCACAAAATTACCGGATTCTGATTGTTTCGGTGCTTTCTTTTGCTTCGAATTTGCTTCTGAACCCGAACTTTCGAATGTCACAACACTTACATTTTGACACTTTTTGATCGTTTCATAATAGTTCCAAGTTTCCTCCTGTGTACTGTTATTTTCCACCACAAGTATTTCATAATTCCCATAACTTGTCTTTTTCTCAATCGACTCCAGGCAAAGGGACAAGTCTTTTACATGGTCTTTATTGGGAATCACAATCGAAACCTTCGGGCTGTCGAAAATCTCATACCGAATCCGATAAATCGTTGGAAAATCGGTAGAACTTTCGACTCTTGCCCTCTCGCCTTTCGTATCCAAATAATCCTGCACCGCTGCTCGTCCCGCCTCAATGGCATAGGTTTTTGCCGATAAATCAGAAGCCACGGAAGCAGGGTGAGAACGCCAGAAATACAGGACTTTCGGAATGTGGACAATGTGCCTTGCCGCACCTGTCAACCGCAGAATCAAATCATGGTCTTGACTGCCGTCAAATTCTTTGCGAAATCCCCCCGTCTGCGCCAGAAGCGATTTTGCAAAACAACTCAAATGAGTAATATAATTGTTACTCAAGAGATTATCCGGAGCAAAATCGGGCTTAAAATGAAAGAGTACGATATTTTCGATGGAATTTTGAAAAACCGCCTCATCGGTGTAAAGAAAATCCGCATCCTGTTTTTCAATGGCACAAGCAAGCTCATAAAGTGCACTCTCATGCAAAAGATCATCATGGTCAAGCAAGACCATGTAATTCCCCGTTGCCATGGCAAGGGCAGCGTTGGTGTTTGCTGAAATCCCGCCGTTGGTTTCTAATTTTTGATAGGAGATGCGAGGATTGACTTTTGCTTTTTCCTCACAGAATCGGCGAATTTGATGGCTGTCAAAGTCCCTCCCTCTAACAGCCGAATCGTTCTGCTTTAATGGGGTACGGCATTCCTTACTGCCGCTGTCGCTTGCATCCGCAAGGCACAACTGCCACTTCCCATAGGTCTGTTTCTCCACCGATTCTATCATGGCAAGCAGATATTCCTTGGGCGTATTATATAAGGGTACCAAAACAGAAAAGCAGATGTCTTTTGAGAACACATGACTGCTCTGCTCTTTTCTTTCCTCTTCTGTGGGCAATATGCTCTTTACATAAGTACGGTACAGCCGTTTCCGGAAGATGCTGCTGTTTCGCAGTTTATTTTTATATTTTTTTACAACGGCACCCATGCCATAGTCCCGGTAATACTGAACGGTTAGTTTTAGGTAAGACAATAACTTCATTATTAACTCCTTTTAAAGAAGTTCATGGGGTTAAGTTAGTGCAACCTCTTACCGAACAAAAAACGTTCGGTAAGCATCACCCTACAAAACAGAGCTTAATCGCTAAAGTGACCTCGCTTCACTGGGTCAGACCCTGCTTTCGGTCATGTACCTGCAGCGATACAACTCGCCCCTATCACGATACAAATCACGCCAATTATTTTCTTCCCTGAAATCTTCTCTTTTAAGACCACCGCAGATAAAATCATGGTCCAGATGTAAGTCATGGAGGTTAGGGGCAGTACCTCCGAATATTCCAGATATCGCAAAATCCAGATACTGGCGAAAGCCGCCACAAGATAGATCCCCCCCCCGATATAGAGGTTTGGATTTTTAAGGGTGGATACAATACTATCAGAGCCTGAACTCTTTTTGAAAAACAGCGAAGCTGTCGCACCCAGTATGGTTGATAAAACCAAAACCGCAAGCGCCATGGTAGTTTCTCCCATTATGCTTCCCCCCCCTCTGCTTTGTCCCCATCTCCTACCGATATGATGATAACGCCAAGCATAATAACGAGAATCCCTATAATTTTCAAAGTATCTACTCGTTCGTGCAAGATAAGATAACCCAAGACAATGCTTAGTATATAATTGGTACTCATCATGGGCTGTAAGACCGATAAACTGCCGTAGCGATAGGCGATCAGCATGGTCAAAGCTCCTAATCCGTAGAGGAAAAAGCCGAAAATCACATAGCCTATCCCCTTATCCGCCAGTTTCCAAAATAACATACCCACGCAAGCGAATAAGGCGGAACAAAGCATAAGAGCTATCCCTTTTTTATTTTTTTGAAATGATTGTATCATGATGCCACGCTTCCCTTCTACCAGTCAAACCGCTCTACAATCTGCCCCTCATAAATCGAGTTGTGTCACTAGGTCGCACATCTTCACGCTTTACACTTCATCGTAAGCTGAATCCGTTTTTTCTGCAAATCCACGCTCATAACCTCAACGTCTACCACATCGCCCACGCTGACGGCTTCTAGGGGATGCTTGATAAAACGATTGCAAATCTGGGAAATATGCACCAAGCCATCCTGATGCACGCCAATATCCACAAACACGCCGAAATCAATCACGTTCCTGACCGTTCCCTTTAGCTTCATGCCCGGTGTCAAGTCCTTCATTTCAAGAACATCAGTACGCAAAATGGGTAAAGGCATCTCGTCACGAGGATCCCTTGCGGGCTTCTCCAGTTCTTTCACAATATCGGTCAAGGTAATCTCACCGACCCCCAAATCCTTTGCCACTTGTTTTATGTCTTGAAGCTGTTTTGAAATCCCCTTAAGCTTCCCCTGTCGAATGTCCTTTAGATCATAACCCAAACGGCTAAGGAGCTGTTTGGCAGCATCGTAGCTTTCCGGGTGAACGCTTGTCTGATCCAAGGGGTTCTTCCCGTCTAAAATACGCATAAATCCTGCGCATTGCTGATATGCCTTAGGTCCTAACTTTGCCACCTTAAGCAGCTGTGAGCGGCTGTGAAATCTGCCATTTTCCTCTCGAAATGCCACGATATTCTTGGCAATGGGCTTGCTGATACCGGAAATATAAGACAGCAAGGAACCGGACGCAGTATTTAAGTCCACACCCACCTTGTTCACACAGTCCTCCACCACCCCGCTTAGGGCTTCGCTTAATTTCTTCTGATTCATGTCGTGCTGATACTGACCCACGCCGATGGATTTGGGATCAATTTTCACAAGTTCCGCCAAAGGGTCTTGGATACGCCTTGCAATGGAAGCCGCACTACGCTGCCCCACGTCAAAATTCGGAAATTCCTCTGTGGCAAGCTTGCTTGCGGAGTAGACAGAGGCACCTGCTTCATTTACAATGACGTAGGAAAATGGCTGATTCACCTCTTTTCTAAGTTCCACAATAATGGCTTCGGATTCCCTTGATGCCGTTCCATTTCCCAGTGAAATCAAGGAAATGCCATATTTCTCTAACCATTTCTTTAAGAGAGCCTTGGATTCACTTACCTTATTCTGGGGGGCGGTGGGGTAAATCACCGTGGTATCTAAGACCTTTCCCGTGGCATCCACCACAGCCAGTTTACAACCCGTACGAAAAGCAGGATCCCAACCTAAGACCACTTGATTGGAAATCGGGGGCTGCATGAGCAATTGATGTAAATTCTTCCCGAATACCGAAATGGCGGATTCCTCGGCTTTTTCCGTCAATTCGTTTCGCACCTCTCGCTCGATAGAAGGTTCGATTAAGCGTTTGTAGCTGTCCTCTATGGTTTCCTTTAGGACTGCTGTGGTATGGGGGTTGTCCCTTACAATAATTTTTTTCTCCAGGTATTGCAGGATGCGATCTTCCGGTGTTTCAAGCTTAACCGTAAGAACCTTTTCCGCCTCTCCCCGATTAAGTGCCAATATACGGTGTCCTGCTATTTTAGAAACACTTTCCTCAAATTCATAGTACATCTCATACACAGATTCCGCTTTGGGGTCTTTTGCCGTAGAAATGATCTTACCTGTCTGCATGGTCAATTCTCGAACATACGTTCTGTATTCCGCTTCATCGGAAATGCCCTCTGCGATAATGTCACAGGCTCCTGCAATGGCTTCTTCGGCGGTATTTACTTCTTTTTCCGAATCTATGTAGGCGGCGGCTTCCTGCTCTAAAGAGTGATCCAACAATTGCAGTAAAATCAGATTTGCCAAAGGTTCTAAGCCTTTTTCCTTGGCAATGGTGGCTCTGGTTCGGCGTTTCGGGCGGTAGGGACGGTACAAATCCTCCACCGCAACTAATGTCTGTGCCGCTAAAATCTGCTCCTTTAATTCGTCGGTGAGCTTGCCCTGTTCCTCGATACTGGAAATCACCTGCTCCTTCTTCTCTTCCAGATTACGCAGATAGGCAAGACGTTCGTTTAGGTTGCGCAAAACCTCATCGTCTAAAGAACCTGTGGCTTCCTTACGGTATCTGGCGATAAAGGGAATGGTGTTGCCCTCGTCAATCAACTCCACCGCAGCCTTGGCTTGGTCTTTTTTGATTTTTAATTCTTCTGCTAATTTTGCTATAATGTCCATTTGGGGTAAATCCTTTCGTACGGTAAAATGATGTTGTGTATTAAGGGAAGGTTCCCGGTTCGCTTAGGGCTTATCCCTGTTTTTTCTACGAAAAACATCTTATGGAATGATTATGCGTAAACGGTATCACTACTTAAACGATTGCTTAAGTCTGCAAACTCCACAAGTCCCAAGGCCTCTCCTCGAACCGATTCAGACAAGCCCATCTCTTTTAATGCTCGGTAAGTTACTTCCTTTGAAATAAAAAGCCCTTCTGCATTGCTTATGCTATTTGCCAAGGTCTTTCGTCTTTGCTGAAAGGATGCCCGTATGAGGCGAAACATCAACTGCTCGTCCGCTACCGATACGGGGGGGGTATCATGAATTTGCAAATGCAAAACGGCACTACCTACATTTGGCTTTGGCAGAAAACAGCCGGGTGAAACGTGGGTGATGAGGCGAGGTTCGGCATAATATTGCACTGCAAGGGATAATGCACCATATTCCTTGCTTCCCGGCCCAATCTGAATACGTTGTGCCACCTCTGTCTGCACCATGACGGTAATACTTTCTACCGGAAGTTTGCTCTCAAGCAGTTCCATGAGTATGGGGGTTGTGATGTAATAGGGCAGATTTGCCACCACCTTAATGGGGCGGCCGTTATTTTGTTCCTGAATCACTTGCATAAGATTAAGCTTTAAGACATCTTGATTGATAAGTGTAAGGTTATCATAATCCTGTAAGGTATCTTCTAAAATAGGGATTAAATCCTTATCAATCTCAACTGCCAAAACGGTCTTGGCATTTTCGCAAAGAGCTTGTGTCAAGGTACCAATGCCCGGCCCGATTTCCAACACAAAATCTTCCTTGTCCACATGGGCGGCTTGCAGGATTTTGTCGATGATGTGAGTATCAATCAAAAAATTCTGGCCGTATTTCTTGCGGAAATGGAAGTTGTGTTTTTTTAGGACTGCATTGGTGTTGTTGTAAGTTGCAAGATTAGGCATTCTATCTTCTCCATTGTCAAATCGAAGTAAGCTCCGATCGTCGCAGGTAGCCGTATCATTTTTGGTTCCGTGCCTGCGCAAGTCAGGGTCTGCCCCAGCGAAGCGAGGGTACACAAAAATGATACGGCTACCCTGCGACTACGTCATCTAACTTATTTTATCATTACAGCTGATAGAATCGGCTTGCATTACCGTAGGTGGCTTCTTCTACTTCTTGCGTAGAAATCCCTTTTATCTCGGCAATGACTTCTGTTACCTTTGGCAGATATAGGGATGAGTTTCGCTTCCCTCGATATGGTTCCGGTGCCAGATAGGGGCAGTCCGTTTCGATCAAAATCCGCTCGAGAGGTACCTGTTCCACCGCTTCTCTTAGCTTTTTCCCATTCTTAAAGGTGATGACTCCGCCGATACCTAAGTAAAATCCAAGATTCAAAAATTCCACTGCCATTTCCTTTGAATAGGAATAGCAGTGCAGAACACAGTTTAAATCTTTGGCGTGTTCTTTCAAGATCGTTAGGGTATCCGCCGCCGCATCTCGGGAATGGATAATCACTGGGAAATGATAGCGTTTTGCCAAGTCCAATTGGCGTATGAACCATTGTTGTTGGGCTTTTCGCCCTTCGGATTCTTTCTCCCAATGGTAGTCCAGTCCGATTTCTCCGATGGCGACTATTTTAGATATGGCTTCCTGCGTATCGTTACGTTCCGATTCCCGTTTCGAGACAGAATCTTTTTCTTTGCGATCCGCTCTAAGCTGTGCCGCACGCTTCGCCTGTTCTTCTAACCAAGCAAAGCTTTCCTCGTTCAGTTCCGAAATATTCTCCGGGTGTACGCCGATTGTCCCATAGATAAAATCATAGCGATTGGCTAAGTCTATACTGCTGCGGCAGGACATGAGACTTGCGGCAACATTTACAATGCCTCCCACCTTATGCTCTGCCATGGAGGCGAGCAAGACTTCCCTATCCTCATCAAATTGCTCATCATCGTAGTGAGCGTGACTGTCAAATAACATAAGTGTTCTCCATAATGTAATAAGTCCCGCTGCTGCCTCTATTCCTCGATTCCCTTTAGTACTTCTTCCACATCCAGTCTTGCAAATAGTATCTGTGGCTTATCCGTCACCTTTGCCCCATCTTCATACAGACCAAATGTTTTTAATTCCTCATAGGTTCTCTGCTTTGCATTTAACTGCTCCAAAATCTTCTTCGCTGTTTCCGGCATGAAGCTTATCAACAGACTTGCCCCTATGCAAATGCTTTCGGTCAAATAATACAAGACAGTTGCCAAACGATCCTGTTTCGCCTCATCTTTTGCCAAAGCCCAAGGCATGGTTTCGTCAATATATTTGTTACAGCGGCGGAAAATCGCAAAGATTTCCGTAATGGCATCGGCTACCCTAAGCTGATCCATTTTCTCTGAAACCTTTTGTAAGGCTTCTGTTGCAAGGCTTTTTAATTCCTCATCCACCGACTCGTTTACTTTTTTGTCACTCACCACGCCACCAAAATATTTGTTGCTCATGGAAATGGTGCGATTCACAAGATTTCCAAGGGTATTCGCCAAATCCGAATTGATCCGTTCCACCAACAGCTCCCAAGAAATCACGCCGTCATTGTCAAAGGGCATTTCATGGAGAACAAAGTAACGTACCGCATCCACACCAAACACTTCTGTCAGCTGATTGGCGTAGAGGACATTGCCTTTCGATTTGCTCATCTTCCCCTCGCCCTGTAAGAGCCAAGGGTGTCCAAACACTTGTTTGGGCAAAGGCAAATTAAGAGCCATAAGGAAAATCGGCCAGTAAATCGTATGAAAGCGAATAATATCCTTTCCAATTAAGTGCAAGTCCGCAGGCCAATTCTTGGTAAATTGCTCGCTGCTTTCCCCATCGGCATTATAGCCAATCCCCGTGATATAGTTGGTCAGGGCATCCAGCCACACGTATACCACGTGTTTTGGGTCAAAATCCACTGGAATGCCCCATGAAAATGAAGTGCGCGATACGCATAGGTCTTGCAGTCCCGGCAAAAGGAAGTTATTCATCATCTCATTTTTGCGGGATACGGGCTGAATAAACTCCGGGTGAGCATTGATATGGGCAATCAAACGATCCGCATATTTACTCATACGAAAGAAATACACCTCTTCCTTATTCTGAGATACCTCCCCCCCGCAATCGGGACATTTCCCATTGACCAATTGGGACTCGCTGAAAAAGGATTCACAGGGGGTACAATACATACCCTCATAAAATCCCTGGTAAATGTCTCCTTGTTCGTACAATTTCTTGAAAATCTTCTGTACCTGTGCCTCATGATCTGCATCCGTGGTACGGATAAATTTATCATAAGAGGTGTTCATCAGATCCCAAATGCCCTTTACCTGAGCAGCAACGCCATCTACATATTCCTTTGGCGAAATGCCTGCCACCTTGGCTTTTTCTTCTATCTTTTGTCCATGCTCATCCGTTCCTGTCTGAAAAAACACATCGTAGCCGATGAAACGCTTATATCGTGCAATGCTGTCCGCCAACACGATCTCATAGGTATTACCGATATGGGGCTGTCCCGAAGTATAGGCAATGGCAGTGGTCATATAGTACTTTCCTTTGCCAAGCTCCTTACTCATCTTCCTTTTCCCCCTTATTGTCCTCATCTTCTTCCTTAAATACCGCTTCTTCTCCCTCAAATACCGCTTCTTGTTTTTCACCACATTTTGGACAATATACCGCATCCGCTCCCGTGAATTCACCGCAGCTGATACATCTTTTTTGATTTTTCGCTTCCGCAAGTTCATCTTCTAAACGGGTAATTTCCAAAAGAGCATCCCGAATTGCGGTCATTTCCTCAAACAATTCTTCCGTATCCCCTTGGTGCAGTTCATAATACTGCTTGCCAATCTGGGCATATTGTTTTTGAATGAAATCCTGTTTACTGCGAATGGCAAGATTTAAGCGAGCAGTAGCTGTCACCTCTCCCGCCTTCTGGGATACCTCTTTGCCTGCTTCCGTTAATGTTTCTCCTAATTTTTGAAAAAAATCCATGCTAAATCCCTCCTGTGGTTGTTTTCCTGTGATTGATTACGTCCTTACTATAATATACCCCTCTAAGACGAAAAAGTCAATTGAATTTCTTGACAAATGCCAAACTTTAGGTTATGATGATTACAATTCGCACCCTAACCAGTGGCAAAAAAACGCTTCGCCGGAACTAGCTAAAAGCAGAGAGTAATGCGAAATTTCTTTTGAAAGGAGAACGCTATGGCATTAGTGGAATGCAGAAATTTAACCAAAAACTATGGCAAAAAGACCGCCCTTTCCGATGTAAATCTGCGGATTGAAGGAGGTGGGTTGATTGGCTTATTGGGTCCTAACGGTAGTGGAAAGACCACTTTAATTAAGATTCTTACGGGGCTTTTGACTCCTACGGGGGGTGAAGTGCTTATAAAGGGCAATCCCGTAGGCGTAGAAAGCAAGAAGGTGATTTCTTATCTTCCCGACCATACCTATCTCAATGACTGGATGCGTGTAAATGACATTATCCGTTATTTCGCTGATTTCTATGCGGATTTTGAATCCGAACGGGCATATGATATGCTGTCAAAGCTCCATATCACGCCAACAGATAAATTAAAAACCATGTCCAAGGGTACCAAGGAAAAGGTGCAACTGATTTTAGTCATGAGCCGCCGCGCCGATTTGTATATTTTAGATGAGCCCATTGCAGGTGTTGACCCTGCCGCCAGGGATTACATCTTAGAAACCATTGTCGGAAGCCATGCAGAGTATGCCTCTATCCTACTTTCTACCCACTTGATTACAGATATTGAGCCTATTTTAGATGATGTAATTTTCCTAAAAGACGGCGTAGTAAATCTGGCAGCCCCTGCGGAAGAGATTCGCCGAAGAGAGGGCAAATCCATTGATGCTTTATTTCGGGAGGTATTTAGATGTTAGGAAAACTTATCAAACACGATTTCAAATACTTAGGGCGAGTGTTACTGCCTGTCAACTTAATTTTGCTTGGTCTTAGCATTCTTGGAGTCTTATTTGCAAAGACACCCCTGTTTCACTCCGGCGACTATACTGCCATTGCCGTTCTGCTTACAATTGGATACAGCCTAAGCATAGGAGCCGCCATTCTACTTAGCATACTGTTTCCGATTCTGTGTTTCTATCGGAATCTGTTTTCTGCCCAAGGCTATCTTAGCTTTACCCTACCCACAACGCCTTGGTTGCTCCTTACGTCAAAGCTCATCACAAGCCTTTGCTTTGCCGTGTTAAATGCAATCGTTATACTTGTGTCAGGCTTCCTTTTTATCCTTTCCGGCGTAGGATTTTCAAGCATCTCCTTTGCCGTGAAAGAATATTTATCCGGTCTCGGAGTCCAACACTATACCGATCTGAATGGGGTTTCCCACACCCAGACTACGGTTCACGCCCTTACCGGCTATGACCCGGTTCCATTTTTATTTGTATTAGTTCTTATGCTACTGATTGGCTATGCCTTTACCATGCTGACCGGATATGTGAGCATTGCCATCGGACAACAGTCGAACAAACGTAAAGTAGGCAGTTCCATTGCTATCTACATCGTGCTTTCCATTGTGATCAACGCTGTGTCCTCTACCGTTATGGCGTTTACCAATCCAAGCCCCATACAGGACATCACATGGGGAGTAGGCACCCATATCTCCTCTGTTTCACCCTTGTTTTCCAGTACATTGATCTTAAATCTGATATTGGGTGCGGTGTTCTTTGTGGTTTGCGGGCTGATTATGAATAAACGGGTAAATTTAGAATAAATTGGACTGTGGATACAGCCCACATTTGTAGAGCGATTAAAAATCCCACAACTGTCACTTTTGTGACGTTGTGGGATTTTTGTTGGTAGCAAATCAAATTACAAGCGAATCTCCTCCTGCAAACCAAAGGAATACAATATCCGCTCCTTCACCTTCTTCCCGGTTGCCCGCTCTAAGGCTTCCTGATACAGTTCCATCTGAATGCGGTAACGCCCGATTAGTTCCTCTGTGGTTTTCCCGGAATCCGTCTTATAATCCACTAACACCAGTTCCCCCTCTTCCTCAAAGAACGCATCGATAATACCCTGTATCAGCACCATGGTACCCCCCCCCATTTCTCGGAATACCTCCTCCCCTGCCTTGCCCATGACAAAGGGTTTTTCCCGATACAAAAGCCCTGACTGTGCTGCTTTTTGCATACGCTTTGCTAAAGGATTGCTCAAAAATCCTTGCAACGCTTTTAAGGATACCAAGCCATACAGACTTTCTGAAAGCCGCCCCTCTTGCTTCATCCCAAGGAGCTGATCTTTGGCATTTGTAAAATCCATGGAAAAATCCAAGCACTCCAAAACCCTGTGCATGGCATTTCCCCGTAAGACATAGAGGTTTTCCTCCTGCTCCCCTTCTAAAAAGGCAGGGATATAGGGCAGCGGCACTTCTTCCTGATACAGATAGCCGCCTGTTGCTTCTTCTTGAAACCACAACTCTGCGCTTCGACGTTTTAATTCGGATACGGTAAGCTTGGCTTTCATTTCAATATCCTGCTCATAGGGATAGGTAAATGATAGAATAGCTTCGACCCGCTTCACCTGTTCCGGTTCAGGTACATTCAGACGGTACAGCAATTCCTGTTTGGACAGTTCCTGCATAAGTCCTTCCTTGCACACCTCACGTGACAAGTAGTCCGGACAAATCCGCTGTATCAAATACTTCCCACCGGTAACTTCCGCAAGCGAATCTGTCTTGGAAGGTGGCAACTCGCTCTCTCTCCCTTTTCTCTTTTCAACGTTTAGCAAAGCAGGCAAAATCCACCCATAGGCATTTGGCGTAGAAAGTCTGTCCCAATACATCATATGCCCCTTTGGGTCAAAGGGCATGGTTTCATAGGATGAGATTACACTTTCTGCTTTTTTTAAGCTGCCCACTAAAATCAACTTTTCCTTTGCCCTTGTCAACGCCACATACAGCACACGCAGTTCCTCGCCCATGTTCTCCGTCTGTGTCTGCCTTGCCAAGATCCGGCGGCTTAGAGATGGGATTTTCCTGCGTAAAACGGGATCGGTCAAATCAATCCCCAGACCCAAGCGAGGGTGCAGTACCACCCGTTCCCTCTCGTCTGCTCGATTCCATTGTTTTCCTAATCCTGCCACAAATACCACGGGAAATTCCAATCCCTTACTCTTGTGTATGGTCATAATCCGCACACAGTCCGGGCTAACACCTTCCTCTGCTTCACCAAAATCCACTTCGTATTTTTGCAATTGGTCTATATAACGCACGAAATGAAACAGCCCTTTATAGCTTGTACTTTCATAGGCTATCGCTTTTTCCAAGAGCATTTCCAAGTTTGCCGCACGCACGGAGCCTCCCGGCAGAGCCAACACATAGTTAAAATATCCCGTTTCTTCCAATATGCCAAACACCAGTTCGTGTATAGGAGTATCAGAAACCTGCTCTCTGAAACGACTCACTTGTGCTATAAAATCATTTATTTTCTTCCGTAAATGCAAATCTTCCCCATCTTCCCCATAGGAAAAAACCGCCTGATAAAAGGGTACCTTTCGATGTGCGATACGAAGCTTTGCCATTTCTTCCCCCGTAATCCCGTAAATGGGAGATGCCAAAACCGCCGCCATTGGAATATCTTGACGGGGATTGTCAATAATTCGCAAAAAATGCAGAATAGTAGAAACCTCCAAAGCGGAAAAATATCCCGTTCCCGTGGTGGCAACCGCAGGAATGCCGTATTCCCCCAAGACCTGAATCAAGCGGACGCCTGCCGCCGCAACAGAACGCTGTAGAATGACCACATCCTTGTATTCCATGGGTCGCAAAAGTCCGCTGTCAGAATCTGTGACCGTCTGTGTTTTAAGCAATTGCAAGATTTTTACCGCAATGACTGCCGCTTCCTGATCTTGCTCTTGGTCGGAAACTTCTGCAAAAGCATCTCGGTCAAGGACTAAAATTTCTGTGTCAAATAAATTCTGCCGGGGAAATTCCTCTAACGTTTCCGGAGAATTTTCCTCTAAAACTTCTCGAGAATTTTCCTCTAACGTTCCCCTCACATTTTCCTCTAAAGTTTCCGGAGGATTTTCCTCTAAAACTTCTCGGGAATTTTCCTCTAACGTTCCCCTCACATTTTCCTCTAAAATCCCTCCCGGAAATTCCCTCCCTGCATATAAGGCACTGTCTGTATCGTACTCTACCCCTCCCAAGTCACGCCCCATAATCCGAAAGAAAATATCATTTACGGTACGCAGAACTTCCGGGCGACTGCGAAAATTCTGATGCAGGTTTATTTTTTGTGTTTTGTTGTCTTCATCGGTATAAGTTTCATATTTTTCCATGAAAAGTTCCGGTCTTGCCATGCGAAAACGGTAAATACTCTGTTTCACATCACCCACCATGAAGCGATTATAACGTTTCTCTCGCTTCGGCGTGACCTTTTTTTCGCCTTCGTTTAATGCAAGACTTTCCCCTTGTACTTCACCCTCATCTGCCCACTCTCCCTCACCGGAAACTGCTGTTAAAATCATCTCCTGCACATAATTGCTATCCTGATATTCATCAATCATGATTTCTTCGTAGACTTTCTGTAACTGGCGAGCGGCGGCGGAAGGCTTTCTCTTTGCCACGGTTTCACTTACCACACTTTCACTTGCAGCGGTTTCACTTGCAGAAGTTTCATTTGTAAATGTTTCGCCCTCTTTTTCCACCAAAATATCTAAGGCAAAATGCTCCAAATCATTAAAGTCCAGCAGATTCTTCTCTCTCTTTTTTTCGGCAAAAGCATCCAAAAAACGCCGGCAGACCGTTAAAAGCATAGCAACCATTTCCTGATTTTGCTGTAAACCGGCAAGCATTTCCTCCGGTTCGGCAAAAAAGAAATCGGCAAGAAGTTTCTTTCTACTGTCCTTTATCTTCTTTCGGCAATCCTGTACCCACTGTTTCTTCCCCGGATCGCCCACATAGCCGGTAAGTGCCGGCAAGCGCCCGAAGCTGATCGCACAAATTCCCCGAGAAAATCCCTCTATGCTCTCACATTCCGCCACCTCACTTAGCATGGCAAGTTCTTCTTCTAAGATTTTTTCATAGCCATTTGGTCCATCTGCTTCTTGACTAAGGGAATGGGCGTACTCCATGCGCCTTTCCCATTCCCCTGTCATGATTTTCAGATATTCCACAAAGCTTCGCCCCAAGGGTAATTGTGAAAACTCCTCCAAGTTCTTTGCCCGGTAGGGTGTCAAACAATCCTTAAGCCACTCCTTTGGCCAAGGGTGGCTCATGGCGAAACGATACAATCGAAAGATTTCCTCCGCTAAGGGCTGATCTGTTTTTCCCGTAGCCAGACTTTCCGAGAGGCGTACAAAGGCAGGTGTTCCCTCTTCATAGCAATCCCTTAACACCTGATTCATAACGCTTTCACTCAGAAGTTTTAATTCCCCCTCTTCTCCCATGCGAAAATCCGGTTCTAAGTCAATCTGATAGAAAAACTCCCGAATCACAAACAGGCAAAAACTATGTATGGTGGTGATTTTTGCGTGAGGCAAAAGTGCCTGTTGACGTTTTAGATGGGCATTTTTCGGCTCCGCTTGTAAACGCTGTTCAATAGCGGCACAAATCCGCTCTCGCATCTGTGCCGCCGCCGCGTGGGTGAAGGTAACAATCAACAGCTTGTCAATGGAAATCGGGTGTTCCCCCTCTGTTATTTTCGCCAAAATCCGTTCCACCAAAACCGCTGTCTTGCCGGAACCTGCGGCGGCAGAAACCAAAAGATTTCGATTTCGCAGTTCAATGACTTGCCGCTGTTGTGGTGTGAATTGCATAAGATACCTCCCCCCATTTATTTGTCAAGCATCTACTCGGAACTGCCCATTTTTTCCAACACTTCCTCATCTCCCATTTCCCTAAGTCGCCGATACCCCTTATCATCAAATCCGCAAATGCCATGATAGGGACAATAATCACAGGCTGTTTTCTCCTTTAAGCGATAGGGATTGACTTTGATTTTCCCCTGATAGATTTCTTTTCCCAAGGAACGCAGGGTATGATTCACATAGTTTGACAGCAATTTCATATCAGAGGGCGGTAATTTATTTTTATTTGCACTCTTACTGATCTCTTTGCCATCCTCCGGCATAGTCCCGGGCAAATCAGCCTGTATGCCGTCTAAGGCAAGCCGCTCCCGAATCTGCTGCGTAATTTCCTCTTCTGCTTCCTTCCCCGTCCCTTCTATCATAGGGTCATCTATATGATAGTAAAACATTCCTGCCGGCACAATTTCCTTGTTGGGATGCTCCTTTTGCAACAATTCCGTAGCCGCATTCAAATAAACCACCAACTGCAATTGCAGTCCATAGTAAAAGGATAAGAGCTGAAACTTGGCATTACCCGACTTGTAGTCCACCACTCGCACGTACAGGCGTTCTTTTTCTTCTTTGACATCCACCCGATCAATACGCCCCTGCAACTGCATTTGTTCTGTATCTGTTAAGGCAAAACTTAATTTTTTCAGATTATCTCCGGCGGAAAAAGAAATTTCATAGCCCTCCGGGTGAAAACTGCTCTCTTTCATCTGGGCGGAAAGGGTGTCTGTGGTTCGCTGCAAAATTCGTTTCATACGATCCGCCACATGAGCCATACGAGGATCCAGACCATCAAAACCACTTGCTTTTGCAAATGCCTTTTCGATGGCATCCGCAAGGCAACGCTCGGTCAAAGCCTTGGGCACATCAAACCAAGTATATCCCTCTTCTTCTATTTTATTTGCATAGGCTTCTAAAGCTTCGTGGAAGAGGCTACCCATGTCTACCGGGGCAAATTCCCCAAGCTCTCTCTCCTTTAGGCCAATGCCGTAGTTCATAAAATGCCCATAGGCACAGGCTGCAAAACGCTCCAAACGGGTCACGCTGCTCATTAAGATTTGCCCGTACAACTCCTTTGCAATATCCTCCCCCAAAACGCCTTTTTGGTAGGAATAAAAAGCCGCATCCAAACAAGCAGCTGCCGCCTTCTCTTCTTTCTTCCCCAAAAACCATTGGTACAACGCCCGAAATGTGGGACTCATCTTCCCTCGCTTTGCCACATGAATCCCCTCGGACAATAGGCGCAGTCCGGTTTTCACTGAAGAAATCCGCAAGTCCTCCGCCACTTCATCCATATAAGACACCGCAAGTTGGGGAAATAAAGAGCGTATCGAAGAAATCAGGTAGGAGGGTTTCGCCTCTTTTCCATCCCCTCCCCGATGGAAATAGGACAGATATAATTTCCGGGAGGGCTTGGTCAAATTCAAGTACAGATAAAATCTCTGATTAAAGGCTCTCTCCTTAAGGTCGGGAGCAAGATTTAGATTCTTTTGCCGAAACAGCTCTCGCTCCGACTGTGAAAGTAAACCGCCTGACTTCCCTGTCTTTGGAATCAAGCCATCATTGACACCTACAAAAAAGACTGCCTTAACGTCCGGCAAACGACTCCGCTCCATATCTCCGATCAAGGTCTGATCGCAACCCGGAGGAATACTGCCCACCGTAGCAGCGGAAAATCCAGCCTCCAAGAGTCGCCTGTACTCTCCCACCTCCATTTGTTCCTCTGAAAGCAAAAAGACTAATTTGTCAAATAAGTCCATGACGATTTTGTAAATCTGGGCGTATTCCATGGCAAGGGATAGATTGCCTGCTTTTTCTAAGGCTTTCCGTTTTTTGTCCAGTTGGCTTTGGATGTTTAATGTTACGATAAGCTGATAGAGGGCGCGGGTCTTTTCTTTTACGGTGCTTTTCCCTTTCATTACCTGATAAAAATCCCCCAACAGACGAACAATCTCTTCCCTTGTTTCGTTTACCAGTTCTAACTCTTCCGGTGTGCTTGTTCCCGCTATACGTACCCATTTTTTCTGCCAAACCGAATATCCCCGCATACGATTTGCCAGAACATAATTTTCCAATAAATCAATTGCCTCTCGGGCAATCCCACTTAATCCGCAACGCAGCCATGCGAACACGCTCTCATAGGAAAAGTCGCTTTCTACTATTAGGAGCAACAACACAATCATTTCCGTCATGGGGTGGAAGCGAATACCGCATTTTTCATCAATAAACACGGGAATCTCAAATGCAGGGAAAATCTCTCTAACGTAGTTGCCATAACTTTCCACATCGCCGCAAATGAGTGCTATATCCCGATAACGATAGCCCTTATCCCGCACCAAGCGTTTCATTTCCCCTGCTGCAAATAGGATTTCTTGCCTTGGGTTTGGCAAGCGATGGATTTGGATTGCTGCCTCATCTTCATGGCTTTTTCCATGACTAGATGGTTTGGGTATCTCTCCTTCGTAAATCCTTGGTACTTCACGAAAGAGATTCTGCTCCAAGAATAACAATTGGGGAGCGGCAGAAAATCGGCTGTGTTCTCCATGGGAAATCCAGATAGGCTGTTTTATGTTTCTCTGCATTTTCCGACTGTCTTGCGTTCGCTCGCTTCCGGGTATTTTTTCGTTGCCACTTATCGCTTCGCTACCCTGCACCATCTCGCTCAAACGCTGCATAGTCTTTTTCGTCATTTCAAACAATTCCCCTGAAACTACGTTCCGGCCTGTAAAAGGCGATCGAAACTCCCGCTCATCTATGGTAAGTGCCACGGTCATTTCCTTTACACAAGGAAAAAGAGCTTCCAACAAATGATACTGAATGGGCGTAAATCCCGTAAATCCATCTAATACAATCACACTATCCTTTAACAATGCGGATCTATGGGCTTCCTTTGCCAACACCTCTAAGACTTCTTCCACTGTCACATAGTTATCTTTTAGATAGTCCAAAAACCCCTGATACATCAACTGAATATCCAACAAACGATAACGAAAAGGCAAAGGATAACTATCCTCTTTGGCAAGGTCTGATAATGCCTCCGGGGTAATTCGGTACTGGGAAAGTTCGGAAATCATGGATTTCATTTCATTCAGATAGCCCGGCTTTTTCATGTTCCCTGCCAAGATACGCAGTTCCTCTTTTTTTTCTTCTGCTACTCTTCGCAGGACAAAGTTTTGTCCTGTTTCTTCCAATATCTTCATCTGCTGTTTGCCCAATTCGTCAAAGACACGGTATGCCAAACGCTGAAAGCTTAATACATCAATATTTAAGATGCCGTGATTCTTGTGACGTCGCACCAATTCCCTTGAACTGTGCAGGGTAAACTGCTCCGGAACAATGAGAAAAAAGCCGGTCTTTGGATCGGCTTTTGCTTTCTCTAAAATATGTTTGTACAGATAATCGGATTTCCCGCTGCCGGAATTTCCAAGAACCAATTGCAGGGACATGGTTACCCTCCCGATATGGTTTGATGTGTGTCAGATACCAATGTTATGATTCAGAGGCTCACTCTAAACCGCAACATACCTGCTTATTACTCTTCCACCTTATCAAAACGTTCCCCCACCTTATCGGGACCGCACACGTGGCGTTGTTGCCCTTCTTCCGTGATGATATAATCGCCCTCACGCAGAAAAACCATCCCCCGGCGATTCTCAACGAAAGGACATACCACCGTTCCGTCCGGACGGGTCAGCTTCACCAAACCCTCCGTCACAACCCAACCTGTGGTTACAACCTGTGACCATTGCAAAAAACCATCCTCCAAGCCTTTGTTCGGCTCATATGCAACAAGGTCTACTTCAAATGCTTTCCTAATGTACTTTGCCATGTTTATTCCTCCTTGTAAATATCATGAATCTACTAATATAATTCACTCTTCACCAAATGCAATATCTGACTCGGCATTGTTCGGTCATATGTGCATTTTCTTACTTGAACTTATTATAGCATTTTCCACATCAGATAGCAACTAAAAATCCAGTTTTAGAGAATTATAAGTATTGTATTTAAGGTGCTTGCGCAGCGCAGAAATCAAGCTTCGCATTTCCTCCTCTGTGCCAATGGTAATCCGCAAATAATTGTCAATTCTCGGTTTATCAAAATAGCGAACATAAATCTTATCTTCCTTCAATGCCAAAAACAAGTCTTTTGCCGGAAGCTTTGGATGATTTGCGAAAATAAAATTCGCCGCCGAATCCCCGAATACAAAGCCCAGTTTTTTAAGTTCTTTCTTTGTCCATTCCCGCAGGTTCTTTATTTTTTGCAAAGAATCCTCAAAATAGGTCTTATCCTGTAAAGATGCCACACCGCAAATAAGGGCTGCCTTACTCATGGTATAGGAATTAAAGGAATACTTTACATCGTTTAGATAGGCAATCAGCTTCGGCTGCCCCAAAGCATAGCCTATTCTCATCCCTGCAAGACTCCTTGATTTTGAAAAGGTACGTGTTACCAACAAGTTATCGTATTTTGCAAGTAAGGGAATCGCCGTTTCGCCGCCAAAATCAATATATGCCTCATCTATAATCACCACCACATCGGGATTATCCTGTACCATCGACCGAATCGCTGACAATTCCAAGGCCAAGCCTGTGGGGGCATTTGGATTGGCAAGCACGATACCTCGGATGTTTCCCTTATGACTGCTATTACAGTAGTCCCTCGGCTGAATCCGAAAATCCGTATCCAAAGGCGGTGTGGCGTAGGGAATCCGAAATAAATCCGCCCAGACCGAATAAAAGGAATAGGTAATATCCGGGAATAAAAGGGGGAACTGATTCTTACTCTCATGACCACCTGCAATATTCGTACCCGAATTGTTGCCCTTACTCTCATGACCGTTATTGCTGCTATTACCATTACTAAAAAATGTCAAAAACGCCATCGCCAACACATCATCAGACCCCACGCCTACAAATACCTGCTCCGGTCTTAGTCCGTGACTGTCCCCTATGGCTTTCACCAAATCCTCCGAAGTCGGATCCGGATACAGGCGAAGGCTTTTATTCTCCAAGTCATGCAAAGAACTCTCCACAAGGGGGGAGGGAGGATATGGATTTTCGTTGGTATTTAGCTTAATAATCCCCTTATTCTTTGGCTGTTCGCCCGGTACATAGGGAACCACACGCCTGACATTTTCTTCCCAAGCAGACACAATCTATCGCTCCTTTCGCTAAGCATAATTGGTTACTATTCACGGTTAAGGTGAAAACAGCTGCCCGCTTCGCCAAAAAAAGAACCTTTGAGCGAAATGGAGGGAAGCCCCTCCTTGCAGGAAGCCTATGCTGACTGCAAGGCGTACTTAAAGGGGCTTGCCCGAAATGTTTTAAGCGAGGGTTCTTTTTTGGTGAAGCGGGCAGCTGTTTGGAATTAATCGTTAAGACAACTGATACTCTCTCGCCAATGCACAAAAGCCCGAAAGAGACTTCTGAATCCTCTCAAAGGGTACGCAATACGCAATTCTCACATATCCCGCCCCGCTAAATGCCGCTCCGTCCACCAGTAAAATATGATAGATTTTCGCTTTTTCAATAAACTTCTTGGTATCCGCATCCGGCGATTTGACAAAGAGGTAAAAAGCCCCCTCCGGTTTCACACAAGTAAAGCCATATCCCTTTAGGCTGTCATAGAGAAGTCTGCGGTTTCTGTCGTAAAATGCCACATCCGTATGTTCCTCTAAGACCTGTGCCACCGCCTTTTGCATAAGGGCAGGTGCATTTACAAATCCAATCACTCGGTTGGCAATGGACAGCCCCGCAAATACCTGTTTCTCATTCTCCATTTCCGGTGACAGGGCAATATAGCCAATCCGATCCCCCGGAACGGACAAGGACTTACTAAAGGAATAGGACACAAAGGTATTGGCATAGTAATGGGGCAAAAAAGGTACTTTTCTGCCGTCATACACCAGTTCTCGATAGGGTTCATCGGAAATCAGATAAATGGCATGACCATATTCCTCTTGTTTCCCCAAAAGCAATGCCGTAATGGCGACAATGGTTTCCTCTCCATACACCACCCCGGTAGGATTCACGGGATTATTTATAATGACGGCTTTCGTCTTTTTGGTGATTTTTTGCTCCATATCGGCTAAATCAGGAAGAAAGCTCTCAGGCTCCGGCAAAACCTCCGTCAAGACCCCCTGCCAGTTTCTGCAATAATTTCGGTATTCTGTAAAATATGGGGCAAATACCGCTACTTCATCTCCCGGGTCAAGCAAGGTTTTTAAGATCACATTGATGGCTCCTGCCGCACCAACCGTCATCAAGATATGATTTTCCGTAAATACCGTGCCAAAGCGGGCATTTGCGATAGAATCTCCCATAACGTCCGTGCCAAAGCGGGTATTTACGATAGAATCTCTCATAACGTCCGTGCCAAAGCGATTATTTAAGTGTTTGGCTATGGCGGCTCGTACAGCAGGATACCCTGCATTATCCATATAGCCGTGCAGGCTCACGGGATCCTCGGTTTTCAGTACCTCCTCTAAAGCCTTTGTATAGGGGGGGGGTACCTCTGCGGCAGGATTTCCCAAGCTAAAATCATAGACATTCTCCGAGCCGATTCGATCCGCTAATTCCTTTCCTTCCAGAAACATGGCGCGAATTGCCGAGCCGCCTAAAATATCCTCTGACATCTGTTTTGCTATCATAACTACCTCTTATACGTCATTTGTTTGTTCATTACAAATCATTTCCTGTATCTGACCGAAGCATAGTCTGCCGCTTACCGACCAAGGGGACACTGCTGAATCCGAACGCCTTACCTCATCACCTTGTTTGCAATAGCAATGATCCCACGCACCCAAAAGGGTTCCATGCGCTTTGTCACCTTCTCCAAAGAGGCAATAATCGGAATATGCTGTGGACATTTCTGCTCGCAGGCTCCGCATTTGATACAGTTATGCCCGCTGGAATTATGATTCTTGTGATTGATTGCCGTACTTGTCATATACTGCATCATGCCTGTTACAAAGTCATTGGCATAAGAAGCATTATAAGCGGCAAAAGAGGCGGGAATGTTGACCCCCTTAGGACAAGGCATACAATAATTACAGCCTGTACAAGGAATCTTATAGGCTTCCCTGAAAATCTCCTGCACCCTCTCATAAGCCGCAAGCTCTTGGGGTACCAGCATATCCGGCACAGCCTCCTGGGCAACTTTCACATTATCCAAAAGCTGTTCTTCACTGTTCATTCCCGATAAGACGACACTCACCTGTGGCTGATTCCAGAGCCAACGAAAGCCCCAAGCCGCATTGGAGTATTTCCCGTCGGTTTCCCGAAATTTCTGTTCTGCTTTCTTCGGTAAGCCTGTGGCAAGCTTGCCCCCTAAAAGGGGTTCCATAATGATAACAGGCAAACCCTTTTTATTGGCAGCCAACAACCCTGCTGTTCCGGCTTGGTAATGTTCATTCATATAGTTGTATTGAATCTGGCAAAAATCCCAGTCATACAAATCCAGTAATGCCAGAAACTGATCTTGCGCACCGTGAAAGGAATAACCAATGTTTTTAATCTGCCCGGATGCTTTCTTTTCGGCAATCCATTTTTCTATTCCAAGGGTACACAAACCTTGCCACAATGCCGTGGTGGGAAGATTGTGAATGAGGTAATAATCAATATAGTCGGTCTGCAAACGGCTCAGTTGCTCCTGAAACAGACGTTCAAAATCCTCATACACCTTACACTTTGAAAAGGGCAGTTTCGTTGCCAGAAAAATCTTCTCTCGCAGTTTGTTCTTGTGAAGTATCTCCCCTACAATCTCTTCGCTTCCGGAATAGATATAGGCAGTATCAAAGTAATTGACACCTGATTCGATGGCAGACACGATGAGCTTCTCTGCTTTTTGCAAGTCAATTTTACCGCTTATTCCTCGGGCGAAACGCATACAGCCAAAGCCCAAGACAGACAGTTCTTTGCCTGATTTTTTGTCTATTCGATATTGCAAATTAATGTCTCCTTCTATTCGACAGGTGTATCCTGTGGCGGTTCCGTTGGTGCCGGTTCCGGTTGTGCAGGCTGTGGTTCATTTACATGCTTAAATGCTTCCTCTGCCGCTGTCAAGGTGTCATAATTTTTCACATAGGCCTTTGCTCCGCTTGATAAGGCATTGTACTTATTTCTGGCATTTGAAATCGCAGAACCGCTACCTGTGGTCACCTCACCGATTGCATTAATGGCGGATGTCACTTCGGCACCTGCACTTTGATCTTTCGCCTTGGGACTTTCCGTACCGGGCAATTCGTACACCAATACCGCATCTCCTGCCTTGATATTTTCAAAAATCGTCTTTGCCGTAGCAGTAGGGCAATTGACACAACCGTGGGAGCCGTCTGTCTTATAAATCGCTCCGCCGAAATCACCTCGCCACCACGCATCATGCAAACCCTCTCCATTATGGAAAGGCATCCAGTAGGACACAGGTGTGGCATAGTCTTGACCCTTTAGGGTTGCGTTTCTCTGGGTATATGCTATCGCATAAGCCCCCACATGGGTAATCCTGTTTAATTTCACATTGCCCGACACAAAATCAGACTCAATCACCAAAGAGCCGTTCTTATAGAAATATAAATGCTGCGCAGTCAAGTTCACTTCCACATAGGTGTTGCCGTAATCCGTGGCTCCAAATCCCCCCGCCGCTTTTTGCTTCCATTTTGGCTCACGGGTAACATCTGTCCCTGCTTTCACATCCGCAATCAACTGGGCAACTTCTACATCCTTATCAATCAACCAACCGTAGTTTCCGCCGGGAACCGTAACCGTAGGCCCCCAAGAAGTCTTTAATGTCTTGGGCTTTCCTGAGGTATTGTATTTTGCACCAAGTTCGCCCACAAAAGCGGCGACCTTTCCTTCATCCAACTCCGCTGTCTGATTATCGCCTACCTTAAGCCACTCATGAATTTTATCGCCGTTTACAACTTCTGTCTCGCCACCTGCCTCATAGGTAATGGTAATGCCAAGGTATTTATTCATCTCCGCAACCAGATTCGTCAACTGGGGATCGTCGGAGCGAACGGTGGGTACTTCATAACAGTCTGCTTTTTCCACCGAAAATTCCGTCTGCAAATTCTCGATGGCAGTAAGCAATGCCGCCTTAAACTTCTCCGGATCTATGTAATTGCCCTCTACCTCGGGTACAATTTCATATCCCTTGCCCGGAATGTAGTCACTTACATGGGCATTCTCCGGCTTTTGGGCGGTTTCGTCCTGTAGAAAATCCAGTCCGCCAACCACTTCATCTAACTTGGTTTCATCATATTTTACAAGGGTATCCTCTTCTATATTCTTTTGACGAAACAAGGATGGAATCCAAGCATAGCCCTTTTGGTCTTTCAGCACGTCTTCTAAGGTGCCGTCAAACTCCGCTTCTACGCCAAGATCACTGCCGTGAAGGGTCTGAATGCCGCCCTTTTCCTCGATGGTCAATTTATAAATCGCCATCTCCTCGCTGATTCGTTCTTTCACTGCCGCTACGGTCTGCCCGGAACAGTCTACCCCATTAATGCGGGTATGAAAGAAGAAATGGCTTTGAAAAAACACGGTGAACGCAATGTAAATGACAATCAAAACAACTGCCACAAGCCCTCCCACAAATGCTATGATTCCTTTTTTACTTTGAAACAATCTCATTTCCTACTTCCTCTCCTTGTTGTTTTCTAAGATTTCCATATACAAATACATACATGATGACGCCAAGGGCAATTGCCGTTAAGACATCAAACACGGAATGTTGTTTTAAGAACATGGTGGCTAAAATAATGCTTACCATCAGAACAAATGAAATATACTGCACCCATTTCTTCTTTTTGAGGCGTTCGTTATAGCGAATCGCAAGGTACACTCCAATGGAATTATAGGTGTGAATACTGGGAAACAGACTGGTTGAGCTGTCTGTCTTCCAGAGCCACTCCACAATGCTTACAAAGACATTGTCTCGGGCAAATACACTGGGTCGCAAAAACTGTCCGTTTGGATAGACCGTTGAAACGATAAGGAAAATCGTCATTCCCACAAATAAAAAACAGCAGAGTTTCTTGAAGTCCTCTTTGTCGGTAAATAAGAGATAGATAACCGTCACCGCCACATAGAAAAACCACAGCATATAGGGAATGATGAAATATTCCACAAAGGGGATGTAGTCGTCTAGTGCCATGTGAACCACATGCTGTTTTGCAATGGATGCTTTGTCAATCCATGCAAACCATGGTACGTAAATGAGTAAGTACAGCAAAAGCAGAGCATGACCATATGATTTCCATAGGGAATATAGAGTTTTCTTGAAATCCTTCATAGGGTGCTGCTCCTCCTGTTACGGTGCTGTTATACACATGATACCATAAAAACCGGGATAAGGCAAGTCCTTTACTCTTGTCATTTCCACAATATTATACTATACTTAAGAGAAACGCTCGCTCCAAAGGGTGAATGCTGACTCGTAACCGACTTCCGACCCCCACCCCACCGGAAAGGATTATTTTCATGAAAAAACGTACCCCCCCCCTGTTCCTGCCCCTACTCCTTATCTTGTGCCTTATTTCCCTTTCTTCCTGTCAGGGAAATTTCAGCAGGAATACTGATTCTCCCATTACAAAAACGGGTTTCTTCTTCGACACGGTGATTCAAATTACCATCTATGACCGTTCCCAAGAAACCCTGTTAGATGACTGTATGGATATGGCGGCGAAGTATGAGCATTTATTTTCAAGGACGGTCACAGACAGTGATACCTACCGTATCAACCAAGCCAAAGGCTCTCCCGTGACTGTTTCTGCGGATACCATAAATATACTGCAAATTGCCGCAAATTACAGCCGCTTAAGCGGTGGTGCATTTGACCTTAGCATTGGTGCGGTAAGTTCGCTTTGGGATTTTAAGAGCGGCAAGGGAATCCTGCCGAATCCGGAGGATGTGGCTCGGGCAACCGAGACGGTATCCTCCTTACAGATTCACATTTTGGGTGATAGCGTGACCTTAGACAATCCCGATGCACAGCTTGACCTGGGAGCAATCGCCAAGGGCTATGTGGCGGATCGCATGAAAGACTATCTACTTTCCAAAGGACTTAGCGAGGGAATTATTAATTTGGGAGGAAATGTCCTTGCCCTGGGAGCAAAAAAAGACGGCAGTGCCTATCGCATTGGCATTCAAAAACCATTTGCACCGGAGGGTACTTCCATGTTGGTTGTGGAGGTGACGGATCAAACCGTGGTGACCTCCGGCGTATATGAACGTTATTTTGAGAAAGACGGCGTGATTTACCACCATATTTTGGATCCCAAAACAGGCTATCCCATCTCTAATGACCTGTTGGCGGTGACTATTATCTGCCCCCTCTCCGTAGACGGCGACTGCTTAAGCACCACCTGTTTCGCCTTGGGATTAGAAAAGGGCATGGAATTGATTGAAAGCCTCCCTGATACAGAGGCTATCTTTGTAAAGACGGATGAAAGTTTAGAATTTTCTTCGGGTACCCAAAAGCAACTAAGTGAAATCGAGCGTTAGCCAGACCTCACTTAGTGCGAGGCACGAACTTAGCCCCGGGAACCTCCTGACTCCCTCTGGACATGGGCGATTAACCTTGAAATTTGTTTGATACAAACTTTTAAGAAAAAACGATTGATTTTTCTTTGGATTTCGAGTAAAATAGAATTTATCGGACATGGGTATGATTATTTGATAAAGAGGAGATAACACATGAGCATAGAAAAAGTAAATCGTTACAAAAAAGACAAAGCGAATCGCAAAAAGATTTTAAAGAAAGAAAAGCGGCATCGGATTCTCGGTGAGATTGCAGGAGGCTTAGTTGTCCTTGCATTGGTGGGATGGATGGGACATTCCATCTACGGCAATGTGACAAAGAATATTCCTGTTGCACAGACCCCGATTCACTTGGATGCCATTTCAGATTATTTAAGTGCGCTGAATACGGCGGATACAGTTACGGATACCGAATAAAGGTATCCGATAACGTTCACTCCACTCTTGCCTTTTCTAAGGCCTGTTTAATTGCCCCCATCAGCACAGCAGAGGTGTATTGATTTTCCTCAGAATATGTAATATTTGACAGCGAGTTTTTCTCACGGATTTGTTTGCTGATATGCTCTAGGGAGGGCTGCATTAAGGGGTACATGGCTGCTACGCTCTCTTCCATATTGCATAGCTCGATAGCTGCAATGCGATTATGATCCACCACTACTTTCACATCAACAGCCTTATCGCCCCAAGAAACCGAGGAATGATATTCCCCCGAGGCATACTGCATGGTTTCTTTTGCCCCCTTATTTTCATTTATTTCTTTCTTATCAGGCAAAAACATGAAAATCAAAAGCAGTATTAAAAGAATACCAAGTGCCGCAAATACTGCTGTATAAATCACTTCTTTCATATGCAGGACAATAATTCTTGTTTTGGATCCCAAGGAGATTCCTCCGAAAAACTTTCACTTGATAAAATCTATGAAAACTCACGTGATTTTATTACTGTTAAGCAGAAATCATTTGGGCATAATTTTTATGCTTGCAAAAAATCCGAACGATTTTATTACTATTTTTATGCCGATTTTTTGCCATGCACATCTTGCGCTCCGAAAAAGAGTGTGTTATACTGGAAAAAAGGACTTGCTTTCGTAAGCAAACCCAACTTAAAAGAGTATGTTATACCAGAAAAAACATTGCTCTTAGTAAACAAACCCAACTTACCACACAGAAAGGATTATGACTTATGAAACTAGTATTGATTCGTCACGGAGAGAGTACCTGGAACAAAGAGAATCGTTTTACAGGTTGGACAGATGTAGACTTGTCCGAAACAGGCGTACAAGAGGCATTGGATGCAGGTGAAGTCTTAAAAGCCGAAGGCTTTGATTTTGATTTGTGCTACACCTCTTACTTAAAGAGAGCCATTCATACCTTAAACAATGTGTTGTTTTCCCTTGATCGGGAATGGCTGCCCGTTATCAAGAACTATAAATTAAATGAAAAGCATTACGGTGCCCTGCAAGGCTTAA
This sequence comes from Clostridia bacterium, assembly GCA_026000755.1. Taxonomy (GTDB): domain Bacteria; phylum Bacillota; class Clostridia; order Lachnospirales; family Lachnospiraceae; genus BNZC01. Next base: position 19,042 of record BNZC01000004.1, on the reverse strand, counting down.
ACAAATCCGAAACAGCTGCAAAATACGGTGATGAGCAAGTGAAAATCTGGCGTCGTTCTTTTGATGTACAGTCACCGACCTTAGAGGAAACCGACGAGAGAAGTCCAAGACTCAGCCCCCAATACCGTGCAGAAAATCCTGCCGAACTGCCTTTGACAGAGAGCTTAAAGGATACCATTGCTCGTACCGTACCCTATTTCGAAGAAGTCATCAAAAAAGATGTACTGGCAGGAAAGCGTGTGTTGATTGCCGCTCATGGCAATTCTTTGCGTTCTTTGGTAAAGCATTTTGAAGGACTGACCGATGATGAAATCATGGAAGTAAACATTCCTACTGCGATTCCGTTGGTATATGAATTTGATGATAATTTTAAGGTGACGAAAAAATATTATCTGGGTGATCAGGATGCCATTGCCGCTAAGATGAACAGCGTGGCAAATCAAGGAAAAGCAAAATAGTGTCCGCTTGTTCTGCTGACCGAAAATAACGAGTGTACTGTTTTTCCGATACAGTACACTATGTTTTTTGGAGGATTTCATGAAACCGACAGACGAATTGCGCATGACCTGTTCGGGTCTACTCTTACATAATGGAGAAAAGACGGTTCGCATAACCTTTGAACGGGGGGAGGGCGATTTTGCCGAAGGGATACTGCCAAAGGCGGCGATTGAAAAATCCTCGGGTTTTGATCCGGAAGAGCTTACACAGTTAGAGCAATATTTGCAGGTAAATTGCAACGAAATCCTAAAAACTGCCTCCAAGGTGAATCCCTTGCGAGATTGGATTAAGAAAAAATAGGTGCAAAAACAGTTCCGACCAAAACATCTTGGTCGGAACTGTTTTTGTGTACGAAGTGTACAGCACTTTAGTTATATTTGCGTTTTCTTGCTGCTTCAGACTTCTTCTTCCGGCGAACACTGGGCTTTTCGTAATGTTCTCTTTTACGAATTTCCTGCTGAATCCCGGCCTTTGCACAGTTTCTCTTGAATCTGCGTAAAGCACTGTCCAAAGTTTCGTTTTCTTTTACGATCACATTTGACATATTCTCAGACCTAACCTCCCTCCAGTTGTGGAATCGTGTGCAACAACTGTTTGGATAGCCTTTTTGCACTACCTAAGATTATAACAATTCATGGGCGTTAAGTCAACCGCTTTTTGGAAATTTTTCAGAATAAAATTTGGGGGTGGAATTTGAAAAGTTACTATTTGCGGTTGTTCCCCAAACAACTTAATTGCTTTCAGCCATGAACCTGCCCCTCTACCACAACCTTTGCCTCTGCAATAGCCTCAGAAATCCCTGCCGGGTTCTTTCCCCCTGCCTGAGCCATGTTCGGTCTGCCGCCACCGCCACCGCCTACTTTGCCTGCAATGGCTTTGATGAGGTTTCCTGCGTGTGCACCTTTTGCAATGGCTTCCTCGCTTGCCATGGCAACCAGGCTCACCTTCCCATCCTTTTCAGAAGCCAACACAATAATACCGCCTGTAAGCTTATCCTTTAACTGATCTCCCAACTCTCGCAAGCTATTTCCATCCACACCTGCCACAGATACCGCAAGAGTCGGCACGCCCTTTATTTCTGTTACCTGATCCATAACATCGCCCAAAGATTCTGCCGCCGCTTTGCTCTTTAATGCTTCATTTTCATTTTGCAATTTTTTAATGTCCGCCAGCAGTCCTGTAATCCGCTCCGTCAAAGCCGCCGGAGTGGTCTTAGCCAGTTTCGCCGCCTCTTTTAGCTGTTCTTCTAATTTGTCATAATAGGCAAATACCCCCCCCGATGTAAGGGCTTCAATCCGCCGAACCCCTGCGGCAATGCCGGATTCTGACACAATCTTAAAGGCCGTAATGGCAGCGGTATTTGACACATGGGTTCCGCCGCAGAGTTCCTTGGAGTAATCCCCCATCTCAACCACTCGCACCAGATCCGCATATTTTTCCCCAAACAGAGCCATAGCCCCTGCCGCTTTCGCCGCTTCCATGTTCATGATGGTGGTATGCACCGGCAATGCACCGGCAATCTTCTCGTTTACAAGTGCCTCTACGCGCCCTATTTCCTCTTCTGTCATTGGGGCAAAATGAGAAAAGTCAAAGCGTAGCCTGTCCTGATTTACATAGGATCCCTGCTGCTGTACATGATCTCCTAAGACCTCTCGCAGAGCCTTTTGCAACAAATGGGTCGCACTGTGATTTCGCCTTGTCAAATCACGCCGCACAACGTCTATGGCAAGCATAACCGTATCCCCTATCGAAAATGTTCCCTTTTTAACCTGTCCCACATGGGCAAATCGATTGCCCATAATCTTGATGGTATTTTCTACTACAAAGACATTTTCCCCAAGGGAAATAATGCCTGTATCTGCTTCCTGCCCACCCATGGTGGCATAAAACGGCGTTTCCTTTACCAATATACTGCCCTGTTGCCCTGCACTTATGGTGTCTTTTAAGGAATCTTCTGCCGCTATCACCAAAATGTCCGAATGATATTGTGTATGTTCATAGCCTACAAATTCCGTAGTGATTTCGGGGGGTATCTCATCGTAAACCGTGGCATCGGCTCCCATGTAATTGGTTTCTTTCCGAGCCGCACGAGCGGTCTTACGTTGGCGTTCCATGGCGGCGTTAAACCTTTCTTCGTCCACCGACACACCCTGCTCTTCCATAATTTCCCGTGTCAAATCCAGGGGGAAACCGTAGGTATCATACAGACGGAACGCATCTTCCCCGCTTAATACGCTTTCATGGGCTTGCTTCATTTTATCTTGCATACCCGCTAAAATGCCAAGACCTTGGTCTATGGTTTCGTTGAATTTGGATTCTTCCTGCTCTAAAACTTTCAAAATAGAAGTCTGTTGTTCCAATAATTCAGGATAGCCGTCATGGTTGGCGGCAATGACCGTCTTGCTTAATTCCGAGAGAAAACGCCCTTTTAGATCCCCCCCCCGATCTTGCAACAGTAACCTACCATGTCTTGCGGCTCGGCGAATCAAACGGCGCAAGACATAGCCCCGTCCCTCATTTGAGGGCATAACACCATCACAAATCAAGAAAGTTGCCGAACGGATATGATCGGTAATCAGGCGAATGGACATATCCTTGCCGGGGTCGCTTTCATAGACAATGCCTGCAATCTCACAAATCCGATCCCGAATGGCTTTCATGGTATCCACATCAAACACGGACTCCACGTCCTGCACCACTACCGCCAAACGCTCTAAGCCCATGCCCGTGTCAATGTTTTTATTGGACAATTCCTCATAATGCCCATGCCCATCTCCGTTAAATTGGGTGAACACATTATTCCACACTTCCATGTAACGGTCGCATTCACAGCCCACCTTGCAATCGGGTTTGCCGCAACCGAAACGCTCTCCCCTGTCATAGTAAATCTCAGAACAAGGACCGCAAGGACCTGCGCCATGCTCCCAGAAATTATCGCTTTTTCCATTTTCATCACGGTAAAATCGAGTAATCTTTTCCGAGGGAATCCCCATGTCTTTCGTCCAAAGGTCAAATGCCTCTTCATCTTCGCCAAAGATTGAGGGGTATAAGCGATCAGCGGACAGACCTGCCGTTTCCGTCAGAAATTCCCATGACCAAGCAATTGCCTCTTTCTTGAAATAGTCTCCAAAAGAGAAATTTCCAAGCATTTCAAAAAAGGTAAGATGCCTTGCGGTCTTTCCTACATTTTCAATATCCCCGGTTCGAATGCACTTCTGGCAAGTCGCCATACGGCGATTGGGTGGAATCTCCGCTCCTGTAAAATAAGGCTTTAATGGCGCCATACCTGCATTGATTAAAAGCAGGCTGTTGTCATTATGGGGAACAAGAGAAAAACTGCTCTTAACCAGATGTCCCTTTCCCTCAAAAAATCTCAAAAAACTCCTGCGTAGTTCGTTTACTCCCTGCTGTTTCTGCCCGTTCTGTTTCCTATCGTTCTGTTCCATATTGGTTTCCTCCAAGAATAATTATGTTCTCTACTTTACCACATTAGAACGGTTTTTACAATGGTTAAATTATGTTTTTCCGTTTTTTATAAGCAAAAAAGCACCCTCCCCCATTTCGAGGAAGAGCGCTTTTTTCGCATCTTATTCTATTTATAATTCACAATCTTTCCAAAATCCGCCTTTAAGGAGGCTCCACCTACCAGTCCGCCGTCAATGTCACCTTTTGCGAACAATTCAGCGGCATTACTGTCATTTACCGAACCGCCGTACTGAATGCGAATCTCATCCGCTACTGCTGCGCCGTACACTTCACGGATACAGGTACGGATTGCCGCACATACTTCCTGTGCCTGATCGGAAGTGGCAGTCTTTCCTGTTCCGATTGCCCAGATGGGTTCATAGGCAATCACCGTAGTCTTCGCCTGATCGGCACTCACATTCTGATATGCAATCTTAATCTGCTGACGAATCAAGTCAATGGTGATTCCTTGTTCCCTTTGCGTAAGGGTTTCTCCGCAGCAAACAATGGGCGTAATGCCATGCTCGATTGCTTTCAGCACTTTCTTATTTACCGTTTCATCGGTTTCTGCAAAATACTCTCTACGCTCGGAATGACCGATTACCACGTATTTTACACCAACATCCGTCAGCATTGTTGCCGAAATCTCGCCTGTATAGGCACCGCTTTCTTCGAAATACAGATTCTGTGCGCCAATCTCAATATTGCTGCCTTTTGCCGCTTCTAATGCGGGAATGATGTCAATGGAGGGAACGCAGAACACTACGTCTACTTCCTGATTTGCCACTAAGGGCTTTAATTCATTGACCAAAGCTACGGCTTCACTTGGAGATTTGTTCATCTTCCAGTTGCCTGCTACGATTTTCTTTCTTGCCATGCTATTCTCTCCTATTTGTCCGTTGCCGCCGCAACACCCGGCAGTTCCTTTCCTTCCAAAAATTCAAGGGAAGCCCCGCCGCCTGTTGAAATGTGGCTCATCTTATCCCCAAAGCCCAACTGGTTTACAGCCGCCGCTGAATCGCCGCCGCCGATAATCGTTGTGGCATCGGTTTCCGCTAAAGCTTTTGCTACCGCAATGGTACCTTTTGCCAAAATGGGGTTCTCAAATACGCCCATGGGTCCGTTCCAAACCACGGTCTTTGCTGTTTTCGCCGCCGTTGCAAAGGTATTCGCCGCCGCAGTGCCAATGTCTAAGCCCATCTTGTCCGCCGGGATCGCATCTACCGGCACATTATCCACGGGAATCTCTGCATCAATGGGATTCGGGAAAGCTGCCGCAACAATGGTATCCTCCGGAAGAAGTAATTTCTTGCCTAACTTCTCCGCTTTTTCTATCATTTCCTTACAGTATCCAACTTTTTCATCATCCACTAAGGAGCTGCCTACGCCGTAGCCTTTTGCCTTTAAGAAAGTGTATGCCATGCCGCCGCCGATGATTAAGGTATCGCATTTCTCCAGTAAGTTGGAGATTACGCTTAATTTATCCGCAACCTTTGCTCCGCCTAAGATCGCTACAAAAGGACGTACCGGGTTCTCTACCGCATTGCCCAAAAAGTCGATTTCTTTCTGCATGAGGTAGCCCACGGCTGCCGGTTTCACCAAGGCGGCTACGCCCACATTGGAGCAATGCGCCCTATGAGCGGTACCGAAAGCATCATTGACAAACACATCACTAACAGAAGCCAAATCCTTACTAAAGGCTTCCCCATTCTTCGTTTCTTCTATGCGATAGCGGGTGTTCTCAAGGAGTACAATCTCGCCGTCCTTTAATGCAGCAACTGCCGCTCTTGCATTTGCTCCCACCACTTCATTATCGGGTGCAAATTTTACTTCCTGACCCAAAAGCTGTGACAAACGTTTTGCTACAGGGGCTAAGGAAAGCTCGGGCTTCGGCTCTCCCTTTGGCTTGCCAAGGTGAGAACACAGGATGAGCCTACCGCCGTCCGCCACTAATTTCTTGATGGTGGGCAGTGCTGCAACCAAACGATTCTCGTCGCTGATTTTACCATCTTTTAAGGGTACGTTGAAATCGCAACGACAAAGCACCCGTTTGCCTTTTACATTGATGTCGTCTACACTTAATTTATTTAATCCCATTTCTGATGTCCTCCAAGTTTATATAGTGTCTATCGGTATCTTACCGAGCAAAGAACGCTCGATAAGCAGCGCCCTGAAAAACAGGGCTTAAAAACGGGCCCGGCCCAATACAGACCGGACCCAAAAGAGTCAAAATATAGTGCTTACACTCCGTAAATCAAGTGTCCAAAGTGCTTAATGGAGCGAACCATCTGAGAGGTATAGCTGTTCTCGTTATCATACCAGGAAACAACCTGTACCTGATAGGTATCGTCGTCAATCTTGCTTACCATGGTCTGGGTTGCATCAAAGAGAGAGCCATAGCTGATTCCGATTACGTCAGAGGATACGATAGGATCTTCTGTGTAGCCAAAGGATTCGGTAGCAACGGCTTTCATTGCCGCATTAATTCCTTCTACGGTTACGCCGGCTTTCTTCACAACTGCCACTAAAATGGTAGTAGAACCTGCCGGGGTCGGAACACGCTGTGCAGAACCAATCAGCTTGCCCTTTAATTCAGGGATAACAAGACCAATTGCCTTTGCGGCACCTGTGCTGTTGGGAACGATGTTAGCCGCACCTGCACGACTTCTTCTTAAATCACCGCCTCTGTGAGGTCCGTCTAAGATCATCTGATCGCCTGTGTACGCATGAACCGTGGTCATGATACCGGAAACAAGCGGTGCAAAGTCATTCAATGCCTTCGCCATAGGAGCTAAGCAGTTGGTGGTACAGGATGCAGTAGAAATAATGTCGTCATCCTTTGTTAAGATTTCATGGTTGGTATTGTAAACGATGGTAGGAAGATCATCGCCTGCGGGAGCAGAGATTACAACTTTCTTTGCGCCTGCATCAATATGTGCCTGTGATTTTGCTTTGGAGGTATAAAAGCCTGTACACTCCAGTACAACATCAACACCAAGGGCTTTCCAAGGCAATTCTTTCGCATCTGCCTTTGCATAAATCTTGATCTCTTTGCCGTCTACGGTAATGGAGTCTTCCCCTGCGCTTACCTTGTCCTTCAACGCATAGGATCCTTGTGAAGTGTCATACTTCAACAGGTGTGCCAGCATTGTGGGTTTGGTCAAATCGTTGATTGCAACGATCTCATACCCCTCTGCTCCGAACATCTGACGAAACGCCAAACGTCCGATACGTCCAAAACCATTGATTGCTACTTTTACTGCCATGTGTTAATCCTCCTGATTATGATAAATTTTTTATTGCCGCATTTGGTGATTCATGTGGTTCTGTGAAAATTCGCCTGTAAATCGTCTGCTTGGGCTAATAGATTCGACCAAACAGCCAAGTAATGCCAACTTTTTACTACCTTTCTATATTTTACCTAATTTGTCCGTAAAATTCAATAGGTATTTCACATTTTCTTAAAGTTTTTTTATTCTATTGACAGGCGAAGCGTTTCTCTGCTTCTAAAGTTGTAATTGCCAAAATTTCCTTTTGCCGTCAGTCGGGAGTACAATTGGAACATTGTGCATACTTTTTATTGTTTTTGGGAAAAATAGTTTGGCGGATAAATTCAAGGAAGCGAGGCATAAGATATGGGTCAGTTTCAGGTTCGAACGGACTTGGCTTTAGAGACAAGAGAAAAATTTGAAGAAGATAACGTAGAAATCAAAGGGGTCAGAATCGAGGAAGAAGTCATAAAAGAAAGCGCAATCAAGATTACAAACGTCTTGATTGAAACCGAAAACGGCGCAAAAATCATGGGCAAGCCCAAGGGAAAATACATTACATTAGAAGCGGCGAATCTAAGTGAGCAGGACGAGGATTATCATAGAGAGGTTTCCTGTCAGCTAGCGAAAATCATAAAATCTCTGCTTCCGGTAAAGCAAGACCCCATTTCCGTATTGGTAGTGGGCTTGGGAAATCGAGAGGTAACACCGGATGCCTTAGGCCCCCAAGTGGCGGAACATCTGATGATTACAAGGCACGTCATACGGGAATTTGGGAAATATGCCTTCGGTGAAGAGGAAGTCAATCGTATCAGCAGTATCGTTCCCGGGGTTATGGCGCAGACGGGCATGGAAAGCCAAGAGATTTTGCATGGCGTGATTAAGGAAACAAAACCGGACTGCGTGATTGTCATCGATGCCTTAGCCGCCAGAAGCACAAAACGTCTAAGCCGCACCATCCAGATTACGGACACAGGCATTAACCCCGGTTCCGGTGTGGGCAACCATCGCCATGGCATCTCCAAGGAAAGCATGGGTGTGCCGGTGATTGCCATTGGCATTCCAACGGTAGTAGATGCGGCAACTATTGTAAATGATACCATGAGTAACCTTGTTTCCGCCATGTCAGAATCCGACTATTTTAAGAAGCTTGGTGGCTCCTTAAATGCCTTAGATGATGCAGAAAAATATGATTTGATCAGGGAATTGCTGTCCCCCAACTTAAATACCATGTTTGTTACCCCCAAAGACATTGACGAATCCATACGGCGTTTGAGTTTTACCCTGTCCGAGGGATTAAATATTGCCTTAAATGCGTAAAATTGTTGTTACGATTTACGGACAGCCGTTGGGGATCAATCGTGAGTAGAAACAAATTGTTAGCACTCTATCAAAAAGAGTGCTAATTTCCTCTTGACATCTTGCAATTTTCGTATTATAATAACAAAGTAGCGTTTGATTGATTTGTAACAAGACAATTCAAAACCCTACCAAAACGCCGAAAATAAGGGGCGTAAATGCCAAACAACATGGCTAAACCAAATAAAAAACAAAAAGGAGTGTGTACAGTATGAGTAACAAACATGGCAGCCTTTCCATTCACAGCGAAAATATTTTTCCGATCATAAAGAAATGGCTGTATTCGGATCATGACATTTTTTATCGGGAGCTGATCTCAAATGGCTGTGATGCCATCACCAAGCTGAAAAAGCTGGATTTAGTGGGTGATGCAAATTTACCAGAGGATTACGAGGCCAAAATTCAAGTCATCGTAAATCCCGAAGAAAAGAGCATTAAATTTATCGACAACGGTCTTGGAATGACTTCGGAAGAAGTGCAGGAATACATCAACCAGATTGCATTTTCCGGGGCTACTGATTTCTTGGAAAAATACAAGGACAAGGCGAGTGAGGAGCAGATTATCGGACACTTCGGTCTTGGATTTTATTCTGCTTTCATGGTGGCAAATGAAGTACATATTGACACCCGTTCTTTCAAAGAAGATGCCGAGGCGGTGCATTGGGAATGCGACGGCGGCACTGAATATGCCATGACAGACGGCACAAAGGAAAGCATCGGCACAGAGATTACCCTATTTTTGAATGAGGACTGCCTTGAATTTGCCAATGAATACCGTGCAAGAGAAGTGATTCAGAAATACTGTTCTTTCATGCCCATTCCCATTTTTCTGTCAAAGGCAAATGCAGAAACGGAATATGAAACCATTCCCGCTGATGAAGTGACCGAGAAAGATACAGTCATCGAACAAATTATTGAAGAAGCCAAATTCGAGGAAAAAGAAAACGAGGACGGCACCAAGGAACAGGTGGAAATCTCCCCTCGCACGGAAAAGACAAAAATCGTGAAACGCCCTGTTTCCTTAAATGATACCTCCCCCCTTTGGAGCAAGCACCCCAACGAAGTGACAGATGAGGAATATACGGCATTTTATCGCAAAGTATTTTCCGATTACAAGGAACCGCTGTTTCAGATTCACTTGAATATGGACTATCCTTTCCGCTTAAAGGGCATTTTGTATTTCCCTAAAATCAATACGGAATACGATTCCATTGAAGGAACCATTAAACTCTACAACAATCAGGTATTTATTGCAGACAATATCAAAGAGGTTATTCCGGAGTTTTTAATGCTCCTAAAGGGCGTGATTGACTGCCCCGATTTGCCCTTAAATGTGTCCAGAAGTGCCTTGCAAAATGATGGTTTCGTGAAAAAGATTTCCGATTACATCTCGAAAAAGGTTGCAGATAAGTTGGTTGGTATGGAAAAGACCGAGAAAGAAACCTACGAGAAATATTGGGATGACATCAGCCCCTTTATCAAGTTCGGTTGCTTAAAGGACGAGAAATTCTGCGAGAAAATGAACGACCATATCCTGTTTAAGAACTTAAGCGGTGCCTATTTGACTTTGCCGGAATTGTTAGAGAAGGAGAAAGAAAAAGCGGCTGACGGGGATTCAAGTGATTCGGCAAATACTGAAAATAAGGATACTGCTGTTGATGGAGAAAATACTTCCGGGGATTCGGCAAGTGATGAAAATAAGGATACTGCCGCTGACGGTGAAAATGCTGACCAAGATACCTCTGCTGATGAATTTGCCGAGGAGAAAGATACCAGAGAAACGGTTTACTATGTTACAGATTTGCAACAGCAGAGCCAGTACATTAATATGTTCAAGGAACAGGGCATGGATGCGGTGATTTTAGACCACCACATTGACACCTCCTTTATTTCCCAGTTGGAGCATAAGAATGAAAACTATCGTTTCCTACGGATTGATGCGGATTTGACGGATTCTTTGAAAGAAGAGGCTTCCGAAGAGGATTTGAAGGAAAGCACCGATGCCCTAACGGATATTTTCCGCAAAGCTCTGTCACAGGAGAACTTGCAAGTGAAGGTGGAGAAGCTTAAGAATGTTTCGATTTCTTCTGTCATCACCCTGTCGGAAGAAAGTCGCCGTATGCAGGATATGATGAAAGCCTATGCTATGCCCGGCATGGATCCCGGCATGTTCGGGGGGGGGGATGTAACCCTTACCTTAAATGCCAATAATGATTTGGTGCAGTATATTTTAGGACACGCCGATGGTGAACATGTGAATCTGATTTGTGAACAGCTCTATGATTTGGCCTTGCTTAGCAACCGACCTCTTTCTGCTGATGCCATGAGTAAGTTTGTGGCTAGAAGCAATGAGATTATGAGGCTGTTGGCGAAGTAAGAAAATCTGACTATTCCAATTATCTCAAAGAGCGTGTAACCCTCCAAACTGTTATGGAGAGTTACACGCTCTCTCTACTTCTTCCCACCGATCACATCCGCCATCCCATAAAACCCTGCCGACTGACCATTCAAAAATTTCGCCGCCTCTACCGCTCCCTTAGCAAAGATATTTTTTGAGTAAGCCGTATGGGAAAAGCTAATGACCTCATCTATCCCCGCAAAAATCACTTCATGTTCTCCCACTATCGTGCCACCGCGTACCGCTTGTATACCGATTTCTTGTTCGGCTCTTGGTTGACGTTCTTTGCTGCGGTCGTAGTTATAGACATAGGGTTTCGTTAATGCTTGATTTAAGGAATCCGCCAAGGCAAGTGCCGTTCCGCTTGGGGCATCCACTTTTTGTCTGTGATGTTTTTCTATAATTTCCATGTCAAAACCCGCAGGGGCTAAAATCTGTGCCGCCTCCTGAATCAGCGACAACAAGAGGTTAATCCCCAAGGACATATTGGCAGACTGCAAAACCGCCACTTTTTTAGAAAGCTCCCTCGCAGAGAGATTTTGTTCTTCGGATAAGCCCGTTGTGCAAAGTACCAAGGGCAGATGTTTCTTTTCACAATAGGCAAACAGCGCATCCATTGCCTTGGGTGACGAAAAATCAATGACCACGTCCGCCTCTACATCACAGTCTGTAAGATTGGCATACACCGTATAGTCCTCTTGTATCCCCCCCCCAACGTCAATGCCCGCCGCAATGACGGCTTCGCTGTCCCCTTTGCATAATTCGCTTATGACCTTGCCCATTTTTCCATTACAGCCATTCATAATAATTCTTGTCATTTGTTTATCCTCCATTGAAAAGAAACTGCCACCAAGCGTTACGCTTTGGCAACACATCTGTGCAGTTTCTTTTTATGTGTATTTTTATAAAATATCCTTACAGCAAGCCAAATTCTTTCATTGCCGTCTTTAAGCGTTCTTCATTTGCCACTGCCATGGGGGTAAGGGGTTCTCTAAGAGGGCCTGCTTCCATGCCCATTAGATTAAGCGCCGTCTTTACCGGAATAGGATTCACCTCACAAAACAACGCATCACACAAGGACAGTACCTTTAACTGCATATCAAGTGCCTTTTTCCTATCTCCATTCAAGTAAGACACAATCATGTCATGGGTGAATTTCGGTGCGATATTGGACAGCACGGAAATCACGCCAATGCCTCCTGCCGCAAGGAAGGGAATCACCTGTCCATCCTCCCCCGAATACAGATCAAATGCCCCATCTGTCAACTGCATAATACGAAGGGCATTGGTGACATCACCTGTGGCATCCTTGATTCCTACGATGTTCTCTACATCCTTTGCCAACTTCGCCGTTGTTTCCGGTGCGATATTGCATCCGGTGCGACTGGGTACATTATACAAAATGATGGGCAAATCCACAGCTGCCGCAATCCTGTTGTAATACCGGATTAAACCGCCCTGTGTTGCCTTGTTGTAATAGGGGGTCACCACAAGCAATCCGTCCGCTCCTGCTCCCTGTGCGCTCTTTGCAAGGTGGAGTGCCGTCTTTGTATCATTGGAACCGGTTCCTGCAATCACAGGTATGCGCTTGTTTGTAATAGAAACCGCCATGCGAACGCACTCAATATGCTCCTCTTCCGACATGGTAGAGGCCTCTCCCGTGGTTCCCATAATGATAATGCTATCCGTATCATTTGCAATCTGAAAATTAATCAATTCCTCTAATTTCGCAAAATCCAACTCATAATTATCTTGCATAGGTGTAACAATTGCAACACCGGCTCCTTCAAATAATGCCATTTGTCTGCTCCTCTCTTCAATCCAGCTTTTGACAACACTCTGTGTCACACCGCTCCGCCTTTATATGGTAAATGCAGTTCACATATTCCTCCAAATCCGGATTCATGACACGTCCTGTGAAAATCATCTCTGTCTCTTCCGATTTTGCAGCAATCAAAAGCTTAAGTTCCTCTTTTGTCATCAAGTGATGATCCAACAGTCCCAGAAATTCATCCAGAATCAGCACATCACAATCTCCTGTCTGCAACACCTTTTTTGCAAACTGAAATCCATTCTTAATGTTCTTTGCTTCTTCGTATTTTTCTTCTTCGGAAAGGTCATCGAAGTTCTTTGACGATTTCTCAAAACGAAAGAAACGTATCTCCGGCTCTAAACGCTTTCGATATTCATCGCCCTCCTTCTTTTCTTTCAGAAATTGGATAATAATGCTGCTCTTGCCCATTGCCGCCACGCGAACGGCATAGCCTACGGCTGATGAGCTTTTTCCTTTTCCCTCTCCATAATAGACACTAATGCTTCCTTTACCCATGTAACTACCTCCATGTAACAGTTTCGCATGACAGCAGCAATGAAAATCCACCGGCCAATTTATGCGAAACTGCTATAAAATCCCTTAGAAGGATCTTATGTAAGTAAGGATACCATATTTCGAGAAAAAATGCAAATACATAATAATAAACTGCTTATATTTCGTCACTTTCTAGTTGAAAGTAGGGTTCCATGTTTTCTCTCCAAACAATAACATTATATTTCCAAATATTCTATCTTGCTCACGGACACCTCATAGGCAATCCGCTTTTGCGCCTCATCCTCCGACATTTTCTTCAAATACTCCCTGCTTTGTATCCTGCCGTAAATCTGCACATGACCGCCGATTTCAAAGCCGGAAGCGTATCTGGCATTTCTGCCCCAACAAATGCAAGGTATGTAGTCTGATTTCCCATAGGAACGGTTTACCGCCACTAAAAGGTCTGCTATTTCCCGCCCTAAGGGCGTCTTTCGATAAATTGGATCTTTACAAATATAGCCATCCATGAAAATCTGATTGCTTCTTTCACCGTCCGGCATTTCCTCTACAAATTCCAATTCCCGCACAAAAACAGAAAGCACCAAGCGGTTTTTCTTCTCTTCGTGGCGATTATAGGAGCGAAACTGCCCGCTGACCTTGATGTAACGTCCGATATAGCTCTTTTCCGTTTGAATGAGCCGCTCTGAAATCATCAAGGGAATGGTGTCCGCATAATTGCTCAGCCGATTGACCGCAACCTCCACCAGATAGAAGCCTTCCCCAAAGACCTCGTGGCTGTAGGAAAAATCCGTTAGGATTTCCCCTGTGATTGTCACCTGATTGTTCTCGAAAATTTTATCTGCCATGAATTTATTTCTCCTTCCTCTCGCCCATCTTTAGGCGTTTGTATATCGATGGCATATCGATTCTTGTGGTATCTATATCTTATTCTAACACAACGGTATGTAGAACAACATAACAACAATAGCATTTTATCCGAAAATTTTTTTCCGCTTTTTGTCGATTAAATATTTTTCTTTACGAAACTTTGGTTTTCCTGTATAATTGTATGAGGAATCTGCCCGACCATAATTCACTCGAGCAGCAGGGTCTGCCCCATCATTGCTCGGGTATCGCCCGAAAAAATGGGCTTAATTATGTTATATAAACGCAAAGAAAGAAGGAGAAAAAAATGGCAAAAAATCCACTGGTAACTTTTGAAATGGCAAACGGCGAGGTGATGAAAGCAGAACTTTATCCTGAAATCGCCCCAAATACGGTAAATAACTTTATCTCTTTGATACAACAAAACTTCTATGACGGGCTGATTTTTCATCGTGTCATTCCCGGTTTCATGATTCAGGGCGGTTGCCCCGATGGCAACGGTATGGGAGGTCCCGGTTACGGCATTTCCGGTGAATTTTTAATGAATGGCTTTCCCAATTCTCTCATTCATACCGCAGGTGTACTGTCCATGGCTCGTTCTTCGATGCCTAATTCTGCAGGTTCCCAGTTTTTTATCATGCACAAGGATTCTCCCCACTTAGATGGTTCTTATGCCGCCTTTGGGAAGATTACAGAGGGACTTGACGTTGTCGATAAAATCGCCGAGAGTAAGAGAAATTCGTCCGATCGCCCCCTTGCGGATCAGGTGATTGCCCGTGTTACGGTGGATACCTTTGGAGAGGAATACCCTGCGCCGCAGAAGACCGGGAGATAAGCAAACCGATTGAAATTAAGAGGGGCGTACTCTGTTCCATCAATCCGATTATAGGAGAATTTATCATGAACCAGAACATCAGTTTCACCCCCCCCCATCCGGATCCGCTCATATCCGTTATCATTCCCTGCTACAATGCTGCCGTCTTTCTTCCAAACTGCATGAAATGTTTAGAAGAGCAGACCATTGGCATCGAGCATTTGGAACTCATTTTCGTGGATGATGCTTCTTCAGATCAGGGTGCAACTTGGGATGCTATACTGGCTTTTGAGGCGAAATATCCCAATCAGGTCATTGCCATACAGCATGAGGAAAACAAAGGACAGGCCAGAGCACGCAATACAGGATTACTGTATGCAAGGGGCGTCTATGTGGGATTTATGGATCAAGATGATTTCATTGAACCGACTTTTCATCAGACGATGTATGAAAAGGCGGCGGCATATGACTGTGATGTAGTGCAATGCGGCTATATTGAAATATTGTCAGGTCAGATTATCCGTACCCAGGCTCCAAGAGAAAATTTTGAGAACTATGAAAAGAGCATAATGAATGGTGGGAGTACTTGGCCCACTATCTGGGGCGTGACAGTATGGAACAAATTATTCCGCCGTTCTTTGATTACCCCCAATTCCATATGTTTTCCGGACGGTTTGCTTTGCGAAGATTATTACTTTATCAAAATGCTTGAACCCTATATAAAAAGACTCTATTCCATCGAAGACGCACTTTATCACTGGCAAGTACATGAAGCTTCCACTAGTTTCTCCCTATCGAAAGAACATACGACTGATTTCATCACGATTGGAAATGCGTTGATTTCCTATTATCAATCCTTGGGTATTTTTGAACGTTACTATCTACAAACCGAGTGGCAAATATTACTTTTTTATTTCCATGCATTATCTAGTCGCTTGATAAACGCTAGTTTTGACTATCCCTTATATCGACTGCTTTCCGATTCTGTCCAAAAGTATTTTCCGTTTTTTTTAGACCACCCTGCCTTTACCAACCCGGAAAATGCCACAGCAAAAACCTTACTTTCGATCCTGAACAAACACTATACAGAGGAACAATTTCAAGTATTAGTCGCAGAATTAAAAGAAATCCTCACACAGATGTATACTTAGGAGAACTTACCATGAACCAGAACATCAGTTTCACCCCCCCCCATTTAGACCCACTCATATCCGTTATCATTCCCTGCTACAATGCAGCCGCCTTTCTTCCAAACTGCATGAAATGCTTAGAAGAGCAGACCATTGGCATCGAGCATTTGGAACTCATTTTCGTGGATGATGCTTCTTCGGATCAAGGTGCAACTTGGGATGCTATACTGGCTTTTGAAGCGAAATATCCCAATCAGGTTGTTGCCATACAACATGAGGAAAACACCGGCGCAGGCGGTGCACGTAATACCGGACTGCTATATGCAAAAGGCATCTATGTGGGTTTTATGGATACAGACGATGGAATAGATTCGTCCTTTTATCAAATCATGTACGAAAAAGCAGCAGAATATGACTGTGATGTGGTAGAGTGTGGCTATGTGCGTGAACTTCCCAATGCTACCAACGATCTCCATTGCCCCAAGGAGGGTTTTATTCGTTACGACAAAAGTGTAGTAGACGGAAGACCCTCTTGGCATTTTGACATTGACACTCCCCTATGGAATAAGCTATACCGCCATGCTTTAATTACAGAACATACAATCTGCTTTCCGGAAAGTCTTCTTTTGGAAGATTATTTCTTTAACAAATGCCTAAACCCATTCATAAAAAGCATCTATTTCATTGAACAAGCCTTATACCATTGGAAACGCCATGAAACCGCTACTTCCTTTTCTGATTCCTCAAAAACACAACACTTATTTGATTTCATTGAAATTGAAGATGCTTTACTCTCACACTATCAGTCACTGGGACTTTTGGAACGTTTCTATCTGCAAATTCAGGGCGAATTTTTATTTTCCTATGGTGAATCCATGTCAACCCTGTTTCTGCTGGATCTGCTTGACTACCCTCATTACCTGCGACTGTCCAACTCTGTGCAAAGGTATTTTCCTGACTATGAAAACCATCCTGCCTTAGCACAGTCGGAGAATGCCAAGGAAAAAACCTTACTTTCTATCTTGAACAAAAACTATACAAAGGAACAGTTTCAAGTACTGGCAGCAGAATTAAAAGAAATTCTTATACAGATGTATATCCACTAACACTAGGAGAACTTACTATGAACTCGAACATCAGTTTCACCCCCCCCCATTTAGATCCGCTTATATCCGTTATCATTCCCTGCTACAATGCTGCCACCTTTCTTCCAAACTGCATGAAATGCTTAGAAGTTCAGACCATTGGCATCGAGCATTTGGAACTCATTTTCGTGGATGATGCTTCTTCAGATCAAGGGGCTACTTGGGAAATGATCTTGGCTTTTGAAGCGAAATATCCTAATCAGGTCATTGCCATACAGCATGAGGAAAACAAAGGACAGGCCGGAGCACGCAATACAGGATTGCTGTATACAAGGGGCGTCTATGTGGGATTTATGGATCAGGATGATTTCATAGAACCGACCTTTCATCAGACGATGTACGAAAAGGCGACAGAATATGACTGTGATATGGTGCAATGCGGCTATGTTGAAACATACCCGGATGGCAGGATACGTACCCACGCTCCCAAAGAAGTTTTTTTTAACTATGAGAAAAGCATAATGGATGGCGGTAGCACTTGGCCCACTATCTGGGGCGTGACAGTATGGAACAAATTATTCCGCCGTTCCTTGATGACCGAAAGTGCTGCCATCTTTCCGGTAGGACTCCGTTTGGAAGACTATTATTTTAACGAAAGAATAAGACCATTTATAAGTTCTATCTATTGCATAGAACAGACACTCTATCATTGGCAGCGAATATCCGGTTCAATTTCTACTTCCACTTCCCTAAATTGTTTGGCTGATTTTATCATCATCGGCGAGGCTGTGATCGCTCACTATCAGTCACTTGGATTTTTTAATCGTTGCCTCCGAGAAATCGAGTGGGACTTGCTCCAGTTTTATGCCGGTGAAATTAGTGGATGGTTTGCGGGTTCCCCCCTGAACTACTATCATTTGTACTGTTTGCTCTCCAATTCTGTCAAAAAACATTTTCCTGATTTTGAATCAAATCCCGCATTTGTCGCCTTGGCAGATGATTCGTTTGTAAAACAACTGATTGCTATTTTGAATCAAAACTATACACAGGAACAATTTCAAGTAGTAGCAACTGCATTTAGAAATACAATATCAAAGGCAATCAATGCCGGTTAGGATAATAACGCCATTTAGAATAATACTTTTATTCAAAATCAACTAGAATTAGGAGGCTTTCATATGAACCCGAACATCCGTTTCACCCCCCCCCATTTGGATCCGCTTATATCCGTTATCATTCCCTGCTACAATGCTGCCGTCTTTCTTCCAAACTGCATGAAATGCTTAGAAGAGCAGACCATTGGCATCGAGCATTTGGAACTCATTTTCGTGGATGATGCTTCTTCGGATCAAGGGGCTACTTGGGAAATAATCTTGGCTTTTGAGGCGAAATATCCCAATCAGGTCATTGCCATACAGCATGAGGAAAACAAAGGACAGGCCGGAGCACGCAATACAGGATTGCTGTATGCAAGGGGCGTCTATGTGGGATTTATGGATCAGGATGATTTCATTGAACCGACTTTTCATCAGACGATGTACGAAAAGGCGACAGAATATGACTGTGATATGGTGCAATGCGGCTATGTTGAAACTTCCACAGATGGCATAAAACGCACCCTGACCCCAACAAACGGTCTTTCTGACTATAAAAAAAGCATAATGAATGGCGGTAGCACTTGGCCCACTATCTGGGGCATGGAGGTATGGAGCAAATTATTCCGCCGTTCTTTGATTACAGAAAATCTCATTTGCTTTTTGGAAGGTTTTCTTTATGAAGATTGTTATTTTATTAAAATTTTTGAACCACATATAAAAAGTATCTATTCCAT